>JAZPZN010000107.1:0-5329 GCA_045544715.1 Oscillospiraceae bacterium
AAGCAAACGGATCCATGTTTAACAAAACATCATGAAGTTTCGTTCTCCACGGTTGTATTTCTTCTGGCATATCTATAGCAGCATTATTAACAATTCCACTTTCCTCTGTCGTATTGTTATCTCTATCAGAAAACATGTTTCTATTTTTATTGATACAATCATTGACATCAACAGATACTATGTCTTTATGCTGCGGCAAAATTACCCATACACCTTTGATAGAATTGTCAATTATTCCATAATTCTTTAAATATGTTCGAGCCCATGCCAACCGATATTGCAACTCACTTTGGCTAGACTTTTCTGAGTGCTGAAAATCAATTACTTCATCAGAAAAGTCCAGCAATTTTAACACTTCATTGTAAATCTCATTTATATTACCCGAGCCGCCTAATGCTTGCAATGCTGATATTGTAGGATTAATCAAATCACTATACGCTGGCATACCGTTAGGAATATCCGTTCTCTTCTTTGCCACACTCAACACCCCACATGTAATTATTATGTTAATCATATTATATCACAACATTTACTAAAATTCAAGTATTATGCATCATAACCATAAGTAAGCAGGCGGGGCATCGTTGCTGCTCCGCCTGATCAATTACTGATTATTTGCTTTCTGCTCGTCTACGGTGCGGATATGCTTATGCATGATCTTTCCGCTGATCGTCTTGGGAAGCTCATCAACGAATTCAACAACTCTGGGATATTTGTACGGAGCAGTGTTGACCTTAACGTGCTTCTGCAGCTCCTTTGCAAGCTCCTCGCTGGCGGTGTAGCCCTTTGTCAGCACAATTGTCGCCTTTACCACCTGACCTCTTACAGGGTCAGGCACGCCTGTAATGGCACACTCAAGCACTGCAGGGTGAGTAAGCAGTACACTCTCGATCTCAAACGGGCCTATGCGATAGCCGCTAGACTTGATAACATCGTCATTTCTGCCGACATACCAAAAATATCCATCCTCATCACACCATGCAGTGTCACCGGTGTGATACAGCCCGTCATGCCATGCATTGTCGGTGATCTCTTGGTTGCGATAATAGCCCTTGAACAAACCAATAGTGTTACAATATTCACCTCTTACAACGATCTCTCCAACCTCGCCTGTAGGCACCTCATTGCCCTCATCATCAACGATAGCGATATCATAAAGAGGAGTAGGCTTGCCCATTGAGCCGGGCTTGGGAGTCATGCCGATAGTGTTTGCAACCAGCAGGGTGGACTCCGTTTGACCGAAGCCTTCCATAAGCTTGATGCCTGTGAACTCATACCAGCGGTTGAACACTTCGGGATTGAGCGCCTCGCCGGCAATTGTGCAGTACTTCAGACTGGAAAGATCATAATTCTCAAGACCAGCCTTGATGAAGAAACGGAACATAGTAGGAGGAGCACAGAATGTGGTGATCTTATACTTCTGCATGATGCCCAGCATATTCTCGGGGATAAACTTGTCGAAATCATATACAAAGATGCAGGTGCCCATCGCCATCTGACCGTACAGCTTGCCCCATGCAGCCTTGCCCCAGCCCGTATCGGAAATTGTGAGATGGATGCCATCGGGGTCTACATTGTGCCAGTGCTTAGCAGTTTGAATGTGCGCAAGAGAGTAGGTGTGAGGATGAACGACCATCTTGGGATAGCCTGTTGTTCCGGAGGTGAAATACATCAGGAAAAGCTCGTCTGCCTTTGTGTCGCAGCGCTCCATGGTATCGGGATACCTCTCGATCTCTTCGTCTAAATTCACCCAGCCATCCTTATTGCCGTTTACGATAAACTTGTTTTTGAGCTGGCCATTCAGCTTTTCATCCGCTTCATCGATATACTCTGGGCCGTCGCAACCACGGGTAGCAACGACAGCAGATACAGATGCTGCCTCAAATCGGTAAACAAAATCCTTGGTCGTCAGCAGGTGAGTGGCAGGGATAGCGATAGCACCGATCTTGATAAGTGCCATTATAACATACCAGAACTGGTAGTTGCGCTTAAGCACCAGCAGCACTGTATCGCCCTTCTTGATACCCATATCAAGGAACATATTTGCCGTCTTTGTGGAAAGCCTTCTGAGATCGCCATAAGTAAGCAGCTTTTCGTTACCCTCAAGATCTACCCACATAAGGGCACGACGGTCGGGCTCCAGCTCGCCATACTTATCGATGATATCGTATGCATAATTGAAATTTTCGGGGTATTTAATACTGAATTTGTTGAGGATACCATTTTCATCAAAACCTTCCTCAACAAAGTTAAGATGATACGACCTTACATCCATTGTCTCGTTTTCCTTTCTTCTTTATATATTATATATTAAGAAACCAGTATTGCGATAAATACACAGTCCTCGCCGCCTACAGCTATCATGCCGTGAGGATTTTTACTGTTGAGATAGAGGCTGTCGCCGGGGCCAAGCACTACCTCGTGACCGTTTATCAGACACTTGAGGTAACCACTGATTATATAGTCAAACTCCTGACCCTCATGGGAAGAAAGCTTGATAGGCATATTCTGCTGCTCCTCAAGATAGGGTGCTGTTACCAGCATAGGCTCAAGACGCTTATCCTTAAACAAATATGCAAGATGACGATACTCAAAACGCTCACGACGCTCGATGCGCAGTCCCTCATTCTTTCTCACGACGGTGTATGTGGACAGTTTGGGAGATATACCTGTCAACAGCTCAATAAGTTCGATACCAAGAGCTTCTGCACAGTTGTTCATGAAAGAGAGCGAAAGATCCTTCTCGCCGCTTTCATATACAAGATAATCCTCTACAGATACCTGCGCACGCTCCGCCATATACTCGGGAGAAAGCTCTAACGCCTCTCTGGATGCACGGAGTCGCTGAGATACTTCCTTAATGTTATACTCCATAAAATCAATTCCTTTCATTATATTATTTCATGAGTGCAGCGTCCGCTGCCACCCTAAGTTCCTTGCATATAAATCATGCATCAGACACGATACAAAAAGCCCTCTGACCATAAGTGGAGAGAGGGCGATAGTTCTATTACCAAAAACTCATCCTCGCACATCCATCGATGCACTTCCCTTTTACGGTGGAAATCCGTACAGCCTTAATCGTTACCTTTCAGGCTGTCTGCTACGGGCGGATCATATACACTGTCCCTGCTGCCTCACACCAAACGGCAACTCTCTGAAAGGGGTGGTTGCATATACGGCGGCAAAACCGCACCCATCAACACATTTTTAAGTCTACAAGTAAAATTATACAATGCATTAAATCATTTGTCAATAGGTTGAAGCCTTATTTAGACAAAAATCTTGCACTTTATCCATACAAGGCACGTATTTGATACACTTGCTACAGCGAAATCCCCTAGAAGCATCTAGGGGATCTTATACGCTTTACCACTCAACACATCCCCACTGGCGCTTATGCCATGGGAGGTAGTTGATGGGATTCATACAAACATCGTTGATACGCACCTCGAAGTGCAGGTGATTACCCGTCGAACGGCCTGTAGAGCCTACATCGGCTATCTGTTGACCCTGAGTTACCTCTTCGCCTACAGATACATGCAACCAGCTTGCGTGTCCATAAACCGTCACCATGCCGTTGTCATGCTGAATCATTATACAGTTTCCATAGCCGCCATACCATCTGGAGAGGATAACTCTACCCGAATCTGCAGCATAAATCGGAGTTCCGTAGGGGGCTGCAATATCGATACCGTCATGTCCCACATAACCGCCATAGCCATACATCATCTCACTGATAGCACCGCCATCAATACCGCCGACAGGCCAGTACATCATACCGACAGGCACATCCTGTATACTTGCATCAAGATTTGTAGGCAGTGCCTTTGTACCAAGAGCAATTATCTGCTCTGTAGGCTCTGAAACATTGACCCTGCTGAGCACCTTTCTGCTGACCTCAACACCGTTCACATAAGAAACATTGGCAGTAACATAATCAACGCCATCGATGCCCTCCTGCATGATGACAGACGAGCCTCTGTAGCGTGTGCTATCCTCTGTATAGGAGGTAGGATAATCTATATACTCCTCATACAGCTCTGTGCGTGTGACAGTTACTGCAAGGAAAGGCTCCTCTGCGTTTATCAGCAGCTTATCACCGACATATATCATTGATTTTTCGGAAAAATCAGGATTCATCGCAGCGATCTCCTCAATGCTCATGCCAAGCTTGTTAGAGATGCCTATGGGAGAATCACCGTCGACCGCTGTATAGTAAGCCGCCACCGATTTCTTTGTAGTGATGAGCCTGATTATCGAATTTTCATCCACTATAGTATCCGATAGATACAGACCGGGCTCATATCTGATCTCGCTCTCAAAGGCTACAGATTCATTCGCTCCGCCTGTGCGATGTACATCAAGCAGTTCCTCAAGTGTTGCCTCTACCTTCGTCTTATCCACCAACGCCCCATAGAACGAGTTACCTATATACATACCATAGGCATACTCGATCTCCGCATCAAGGGAAGCAAGCATCTTATCAGCCAGCTGATATTTTGTAAGAGTGCTGCCATAGCCCACCATCTCAAGCTGATACTGAGGCTCAAATGTCACTGTTTCTGTAGTGGAATCAAGATAATTGATACGCTGCTGCACCATGCGCTCGGCATCGGTAAAGATAGTTTCCTCTGCCACATATCCTACAAAATCGCCGTTGATGGTAAGCTTTAACGCATAAGTCATGTTGTTCGCATAGCTTACAACATTAAAGAAGAACACAAGGCTTATAACAGGCAGTGCATAATTGAATATCGTCACTGCAAGACCTCTGCCGCCAAACAGCATCTTACCTGCCATTTTAAATCCGGCAGCGGCAGCTGCTGCAACACCCTTTTCTCTGCGACATCGCCGTATCTCTGCGCTGCCTATCCTGTAAGCCTTTGCATATTTTACAAACGGGCGGGCAAGCTTTTTGCCAGCACGCTTCAACAGACCCAGTGCCCAGCTGCCGACCTGCCCCAAAACACCGCCCAACGCCGACAGCGCCCTGCCGCCAACGTTAAGCACGAATCCGATAGCCGTCATCAACACCGAGAACAGATATTGTCCCAGTGAAGAAAAGCCCTCAAAAATGCCGCCCTTAGGGGCTGCGCTCTTATCAGATCCGGATAAGCTCATTTCCTTTTCCGAAACCATTTTTTCTCCTTCTATGTATCGAGCCATAACAGCTCTGATATATTTTATCAAAATCTACACATATTGTAGCATCTTTGTAATAAATTTGCAACCTTTTGTAACCGTTTTGTAATCTTTTCGGCATTTTTTCAGATATCATGCACAAACCCAAGCTCCCGAAACTGTTGCAAATCAAGTCGGAGGCCAA
>JAZPZN010000108.1:0-74240 GCA_045544715.1 Oscillospiraceae bacterium
TAAGACCGCTTGGCCCCCGACTTCACCGACTGCGTTAAGGTAGCTGCCGAGAGCGAGGATTTTGACAAGCAGCTTTACACCGCAGCCCAGCTTACTCTCAGAGAACTCGCAGGTCGCTATAAGGTGGACGAGATACTGGATAACCGTGAGCAGCTTTCCACTGACGCTACAGAGATACTCCGTGAAAAGGCCAAGTCGCTGTATGCCGACGTAGTCGATGCAGGTATCCGTGACATCATCCTTCCTGGAGAGATCAGCTGCATCATGAACACCGTTCTCGCAGCTGAAAAGCGTGCTCAGGCGAATGTGATCACCCGCCGTGAGGAGGTAGCCTCCACACGCTCGCTGCTCAATACCGCAAAGCTGATGGATGAGAACAAAACTCTCTATAAGCTGAAGGAGCTGGAGTATATCGAAAGGATCTGCGAAAATGTTGGCAACATTTCCGTAGACGCAGGTAAGGGGCTGCTGTCACAACTGACCACCATCCTTGCCGATAATTAATAACATCGCTCACCTCCGCTGCACTGCGGCGGAAATGGCGGTGTGAAAGGAGAATATGAATGAATGCAATAACAGGCGAATACAACACCGCCATAGTATATACCGATATTATTGAAGACTCTGCTGCAGAGCAGATACAGCTGCTCTGCAGTCAACCCTTCGCAAAGAACAGCAAGATACGCATAATGCCCGACGTGCACGCAGGCAAGGGATGTGTCATCGGCTTCACTGCAGACCTCGGCGATATGGTCATTCCGAATATAGTCGGCGTAGACATCGGATGCGGAATGCTCACCGTCGAGCTGGGTGATATCAATATCGACTATCAGCTGCTCGACGGCGCAGTACGCAAGTATATACCCGCAGGCAAGAATGTCCATGAAGGAAGGATAGTACGCTTCCCCAGATTGCAGGAGATGCATTGCTATCGCCATCTCACCGATGCAAAGAGGATCGAGCGCAGCATAGGCTCTCTCGGAGGCGGCAACCACTTCATCGAGATCGATGTTGACGACGATGGCTGCAAGTATCTGGTTATCCACACCGGCAGCCGCAATCTCGGAAAGCAGGTAGCCGACTATTATCAGCATCTCGCCCACGAACTTCGCTGCGGCAAGGATGTGCTTTATGCAAAGCAGGCGCAGATAATCGCAGAATATAAGGCTGAGGGACGGCGCAGCGAGATAGAAGCCGCTCTAAAGGAACTGTACAACAGCTTTGAAGCAAAGGAATGTGCCATCCCCCGTGAACTCTGCTACCTCACCGGAGAATACAGAGATATGTACCTCGACGATATGCGGATCTGTCAGGAGTTTGCAAGGCTCAACCGCCTCACCATAGCACAGCGCATAATCTCGTTTGCCCTTGAAAGAGAGCTTGAAGAGTTCTGCTATTTTGAGACCGTGCACAATTACATCGACCTTGATAGCAATATAGTGAGAAAGGGTGCTGTATCCGCAAAGGTGGGCGAAAAGCTACTCATCCCCATAAACATGCGTGACGGAAGCCTTATCTGTATTGGCAAGGGCAATCCCGAGTGGAACTGCTCTGCCCCCCACGGCGCAGGTAGACTATACAGCCGCAATGTAGCCAAGGAAGTGTTCTCAGTAGAAGATTTCAAGAAGAGCATGGAGGGTATATTTACCACATCAGTGCATATGTCTACCCTTGACGAGTGCCCTATGGCATATAAGAGCATGGATGCCATCGTTAACAACATCACCCCTACCGCAGAAATTGTAAAGGTGATAAAGCCCGTATACAATTTCAAGGCTGGAGAATAAGCAATAAAATGCCTCCGCACTTCATACAGTGCGGAGGCTCAGTGTTATTGGATAATATTGTTGCCGTTTCCCTTCATGAAATCGTGAAATCTTTTTCTAGTCTCCTCGATGCGCTCATTGACGACAGGTATATTCCCATTTTCTCCCATACCGTATCGCACCTCTGTCTCTTCTCCGGGTTGCAGGAGGATATGCTTGCCCCATGTAAACTGCACATTGAGCGGAGATGTGCCGCTATTAAAGAGATAGCCAAGCAGCGTCCCATCAACAGGATGCTCATCAATCTGCATAAGCGTCTGATAAAACCTCACACTGCTTTTTTCAAGTGGGAAAAAACGCACAAGGTCGACCATGTCCATGTCCTTGCCGCCATATACTATTATTGAATCCTGAAACGTTCCACTATGGCTATACATCTCACAATTGCCGATCTTGCCGTCAACGTTATATACGCCATAATGGAAGTAATAACCACTATCTCTCAAAGCGAGGTATAGTGTGTTCTCGGGTAGCATTTGTTTTAACCTTTCTATCTTTTCCTCCAGCAGACGTATCCGCTCGTTTTTTGCTGATATCATCTCATCTGCCAGCTCAGCAAAACCAAAATGCTCACAGAAATCTCTTACTGCTTCATCACGCTCACGATGGATATTGTCCACCCATTCCTGCGGTGGATGGCATCTCCTGCCCATATACATATCATCAGAGAGGATAGTATACATCTGTCCGCTGACAAGCGTTATCATGATCAGATTCTTACCCCTGTCATACAGAGCGGCAGCGATAGGCTCAGTGCGTATAAAACTTGAGCTTTCGCCAAGCTTTATAGTTCCCTTTACTGCATATTCTGTACCATTATGCTTTATGTACCAATCAAAAATCCTGTTCATTATGCACTACCTCCTGAGTTCTGCAATAATATGGCTGGGTATTTATTTTAACCCATATTCCATGATTTGTCAAGGTGTTTTTTCACCCTATTAAAATTAATCAATAAGATCAGCCCCATGTCAACATGGGGCTGTAGCTTATTCAGCACTGTGCTCAACAATAAATGCTGAGTAGCCATCGGCTCTTGCTTTTTCAGCATAGTTCTCTGCATTTTCACGGCTTGCAAATGCACCTATCTGCACACGATACAGTGTCTTTTTGCCACCCATGGCCTCATGCACATCCTCCCTGAAGCCCTGCATGGTATATTCAAGTCCCAGCTGCGACCACAGATGCTCAGGATCGGCATGAGAGCTCGCAATACCAAGTCTGCCACCCTCAGTGTGGCTGATAAGCACGTTTTTTTCAAGAGGATCCAGATTGTACTTCTTACAGAGATAGGCTGCCAGCTCTACTGCCGCTTCATACGCCTTTCTTACAGCGTTTCTTGCCGCAGGAATATCGCTGCACGTGAACACCGCACCACCTATGTAATGGATACAAGCAGGTTCACACATCTCAATGCCGATATGTGTATCGTTAGCTGTACCGCCGCCATGCCAACCTCTGTGCTCCCACGGCAGGGTCTGATAAATATTGCCGTTGTTTGCATCTATCACCGCATGGGGACATACAGTGGTAGACGGGGCATCCTGATCCCACTGCCTGATAAAGACCTCTGCACGGGGCTGATTGCAGCCAACACTGTGTATCATTATTCCGACAGGAACGATAGTCCTGCCCGCCTTATAGCAGGGATTGTTTCTGCAAAGCTTACTTATCATCTTCATTTTTTACACCTCCGTCTGCCAGACCCTCACCGATAGTATAAGCCACAACCGCAGCACCTGACATAATGCAGCCACTGACAGTTTCAGCCACTTCACTTTTGCCGCCAAAAGCAATTATCATTCCGCTGACAAATGCAGCGATTGCAAGCCAAAATTTGCGGCTTGTAAGTTTTCTCAGCCAGTCAATTTTCATGGTATAGTACCTCACTTTCCAAGTCCTGTATACGGTGATTTATCACCTTTATCTGTTCCTCGATAACGGGCATGCGCTGCGCAAAATGATTATGCTCCGCTACCTTGTTTTCAAGCTGCTGCAGGCGATAGGCTGTCAGCTTGCCGCTGACCATTATACCACCGAGAGATCCCACAAGTGTTCCAAGCAGCGAGATAAGCGCAACGATTATTGTCGTGATATCCATTTGTCACCTCCTATGTTTTTTCCGACATACTCAGCATACTACACCATCAGCTGCAATTTACTGCAAAAAATCGGCACCGCCGATGTTGGCGATGCCGATGACATTATTAATTTGTTTTCGTTCTCTTTTTTGTATACAATATCAGCAATATGAAAACTACCACTGCCGCACACGATACCACTGCACCCTCATATAGCCAAGGCGAACGGTATACAAGCCTAACGCTATGCGCTCCTTCGTTTATCGGTATACCTAAAAACAGCCCGTTTGCCTTGTATATCGGAGCCTTTCCCCCGTCGATATATGCAGTCCAGCCATCGCTGTAGAGCATATTTAAGGAGAGTATCCTGTCAGCTGATACGGTTATTTTTCCTGTCAGCTCATTTGTGGCAATCTCAACATTTTCAAGTATAGCTTCGCATCTGTCACTATAAGCAGAGGTATACACCTCCTCGGGAACAGCATATACCTTTACACTGTCAAACTCAAACGGAGATACAAAGGAGATACTATTCACATCCTCATTGCAAAAGCCCAGTGCGAATGTATAATGATCGGTGTAATATCCCCACTCCCATGTGGTGTTCTGATTATGTATACGGTCAGCCAGCTCATATTTATCGTCTATGAAAATTGAAAAAGCCTCATTCTGTGCCGACTCATAGGTGCTGCTCTTTACACCCTCAAAGCTGAGATACAAAAATTTACCAGATACATCACTTGTGAGCTGTATCTGATTGTCGTAGCACTCTATACCAAAACTCGTCTTTCCTCTGGATACTTGACTGAAAGTAAACTCACATTCATCAGAGTATTGCCTTTTTGGACGCACCATATCGCCCGTAGGCTCATAGCCCTCCAGATATACGCTGTCCATCATTGCATACGGCAGCTCTGCACTGTTAAGATCTTCAAACCTGTCACGCTCCATGACACTGCTGTACGTAACTCCCAGAGGCAACGCATAATTATTACGATAGATATAAGCTGTCCTGCCATCACTGTATGTTGTATTTTCTATCAGCTCAAACCCGTAACGATCGCAAGGTGCATTTTCTGAGTACAACAGCTCCGTTCCAAAGAGAGAATAAAGCACCTCCTTGCCCGAAAACTCGTTGATCTGCCCTGTTGACAAAAGTGATAAACAATCCTGACCACAGCGTCCGAGGAAGCTCATAAGGTCGCCATTAAGGGTGCTGCGGAATATCGATATATCCGCAATATCATATCTCAGAGCCGCATTGAGATGAGAATCTGAACCATAAATGCCATTTTCCTCAGTAGGCTCTGCAAGCATTTCCGAAGAGAGATCAACAACGCTCTTACTCTCATTGGTGATCGCTGAATACCTGCCAAAATCGCCATCGCTGAGCTGCATATCTGCAATATGATCAAATATCTCATTCTGCCCGATGATATATGCATCGACAGATGCCGCAGAATTGTAAAAAACACCTATGACTATGTAGACGGTCGCAATAAGCAACGCTGCAGTGTTTTTTCCTTTTTTATCAAACAGCAGCATTATCAGCACAATGCTTAATGCTGATACAAGCAACAAAGGATATATCGCATAGCTTTTGCTTGTGATCACAAAAAATGCAGCCATAATTGCAGCGAACCCAACAATCGCCGCAATTCCAAAATAGAGATGGCCTTCTTTTTTCTTAAATTCTTTTATCAGCCCATCCCAAAGCTTTCGAGGCATTGACGAAACCAGCATTAAATATCTTCTTGTAAAAGGTATGCTGTTCAGCACAGCTATCAGAAGTATAAAATATCCCGCTATAGTATTAAGCTGTAATGTCAACAAAAGCACATACACCGTCAAAAAGAAGATATAGCTTTCTCGCTCTTCCCTATCTGTACGTAAAAGCATCGGCATATATGCAACACAACAGAAGCATATCAACAAAACAGGCACAAAGCCCCAGCGACAAAGCTCGTATTGAAAACCGTTAAGCCCATATCTGATCAAAGGCAATGCTACAAGCAGCAACATAGTGATGCCACAGCATCGCACATCTTTCCGTACCCGTTGCGATGTGAGGATATACAGAAAGCAAGGCATCAAAACCACACATATTCCAGTCGAGGCATTGACATCAATACCACTGAGAGTATCATTCATATACTCTGCTGAGGGAATAAGCAGCTCCAGTAAGCTCACGCCAACTTCCCTTGATACTCCAAGCAGTCGGCTGCTGGAAAAATAGTCACCTAGGCAGGGCAGCAACACAAACGCAGCCAATGCTGCGCCCAGTAACACTGCACCGCAGCCTCTGAGAAAAAATTTCAAAAGATTTTTGAAAAACTCGCCCTTATAGAGGAAATACACCCGTATCAGCGCAAATACAACAACAAAAGGCAAGGTATAGACAAGCATACTAAATCCGCTCAGTGCAAGCCAGAACACCGACAACGTAAGCATGATCCAGCTTTTTTGCCTAAGTATCCTGTCAATGCCTGCTATCATCAGCGGAAATGCTATGTACATATACAAAAACTGCGGATTGAGTATTCCTGTAAAAAAGTAATTGCCACAGAACACATAAAAGGGCGCAATGACACCACTCCAAAGCATATTCTGCTTGAGATCGGCGCACATCACGATAAATGATAGTCCTGCCATAAATGACAGAAGTATAGCTCCTACTGCGAAAAATAGTGGCACATCCACTTCAGAGATGAAGGCTGAAAGTGCATAATACGGAAGCATCGGCATAAAATTCATAGCCGTGCTTGTTATTGTATCCGCACCATAGCTATAATCGAAATTCATCATCGTAAGCTGCGGTGAGCCGTTTCTGATGCTTTCGGCAAAGCTTATTATATTGCGGCGAAGATCCAGCAGATACGGATAATACTGCGATACTCCATCACCGCCCATAATAGTGCCTGTATCCATCAGCACTGGCAATACTGAAACAGAGAAAAACAACAGAAATACAGCAGCATAGATGATAACGCTCACTGCAAAAGCACGTCTTTTGCTCTTGTTGATATACTCAGCAAACTTCATTAGGTTACCGTCTGCTTTTGCTATAAGCTCCATTGTTTTTCTCCTTTACTTCGTTATCCGCATATCTCGGCAATAGCCGCTGCGTACAGCACTGCGTCTTTCAGCAGCTCCTCAAGAGGGATAAACTCATCCGCACCGTGCATGTGATAATCAGTGTCTCCACGCTCGGCACCAAAAGCAACACCGCCCTCGATGTGATGAACATAGGTTCCGCCGCCAATGGCTATGCAATGGCCCTTTTCACCCTCTACACGCTCATATACACGTAGCAATGCCTGCACAAAATCACTGTCTTCATCAACGCAGTGAGGCTCATCACCCATATAGTGATCAAAGTCACAGCCTGCAGCCGCCAGCGCAGCATTTTCTCTTTCCTCAACAAATGCGAGATCCAGACAAGTCGGAAAGCGTACATCAACTACACCGCTGCACTTTCCATCCTCCATATTAAAGATGCTGAAAACAAGCGTCGTTGCACCTGTATTATCCTCAGCCTTTAAGCCTACAGATGCACCGTTTGTCTCTCCCACGGGAAACGCTGTTTCAAGTCCACGCAATATCTCAGACTGCTTGCTATCAGACGGAATAACTCTGTTAAGCAGAGAAATAAGCGAAGTAACAGCATTGATTCCGCTCTCGGGAGTAGAAGCATGCGCCGAACGTCCCGATGCATTGATGCGAACGATACCATCGTTATCCTCCATCGTGAATATTGCCCCGCTCTTATCAGTGAGGATCTCAGCTGCTATCTGATGTACAGGCACGCCCACTACCTCTGCCATAGCCTTGTCGGGCACTGCGTTGGGAATGCTGCCTCCATGGAAACTGAGCACTGCACCGTCCATATAATCTCCGCTAAAAAATGAACGCATCATTCCCTTTTCCACATTGATCACTGGAAAGCTGCCATCGGGAGTGAACACCTGCGCAGGCATCTTCTCGTGCTTTGTATAGATCTCCATGTCGCCTGAACCATTCTCCTCGTCAGTGCCGAAAATAAGACGAACACCCTTTTTGAGCGGAATTCCAAGCTCTCTTACGCATGCCATCGCATAAAGCGATGCCACTGCAGGACCTTTATCATCAATAACTCCTCTGCCATAGAGGATGCCGTTATCCTCAGTAACCTTAAAGGGAGGGTAGCTCCATGCGCTCTCCTCAACAGGAACGACATCAAGATGACAAAGTATGCCAAGTCCCACCTCTGCACCCTCAGGGCAGAGATCTGCGCTGCCAACAACATCCTTGCAGCAAGCAGTGGAAAAGCCCATCTCACCGCATATCTTCATCATCTCGTCAAGGGCACGCTTCGGCTCTTTGCCGAAAGGTGCGCCATCCTGCGGCTCACCCTTCACACTGGGTATCTCGACCAGGCGAGAGAGTGTTGCCAACATTTCGTCCTTGTGGGAATAGATATATTCTTTGATCTTATTCTGCATTTTCTTACTCCTGTTACTTTTTTATAGACGAGTTATATCAATCATACCTTCAGCTTCTCCGCAATCATCTCTGCGACCTTATAAACATCACCACAGCCGAGTGTTATGATCAGATCACCTGCCTCGGCATTTTCTGCAACATACTGCGCTACTTCCTCAAATGTGGTGCGCCACTCGCAGCCATCGATCTTCTCTGCTAGATCCTTTGAATAGATGTTGTAGGTATTCTTCTCACGACTGCCCATGATCTCAGTCAAAACCACTTTGTCAGCAATAGCGAGTGCCTCTGCAAACTCATCAAGCAGCATCGCAGTTCTTGAGTAGGTGAAAGGCTGATGCACCGCCCACACACGCTTGAAGCTCATCTTCTTTGCAGTGTTGAGAGTTACAGACACCTCCGCCGGGTGATGGGCATAATCATCGGCAATAGTAATTCCGTTGACCTCTGCAATGCGCTCAAATCGGCGAACCGTTCCATTGTAGCTTTCAAGTCCGTCACGCAATGCTTCAATCGGTATTCCCGCCGAATATGCCGCAGCACAAGCCGCCACTGCATTGTAGACATTGTGTATTCCAGGCACATGGATAGTAATATTGCAAAGCACTTCGCCCTTGTGCATAAGGTTAAAATCTGTATGGAAATCACTGACCACATTTATATCCTCAGCATAGAAATCATTGTTTGATGTCTTACCGAAGGTTATCACTCTAGCCGCAGATCCGCTGTTTTTAACAGCCTCCATAGTGTTATCATCGTCGCCGTTTGCAATTATCATATCAGTGGTCTTTTTACAAAACTTTGAAAAACTCAGCTTTAAGTTTTCCATCGTTTTGAAATAGTCAATGTGATCTCTATCGATGTTTAATATCACCGAAATATCAGGAAACAGCTTCAGAAACGTATCGACAAACTCGCATGCCTCACATACCATATATTCGCTCTTACCTGCCCTGCCGCTGCCACCGATATTCTTAAGCTTTCCACCTATGACCGCCGACATATCGATGCCTGCCGCCAACAATATCAGCGTCAGCATTGAGGATGTGGTAGTTTTTCCGTGGGTGCCCGAAACGCAGAATGCCTTGCTATACCAGCTTGTAACTAAGCCTAACAGCTCACTGCGCTCTATAGTCAGCACTCCGCTTGCCTTTGCTGCGCACAGCTCGGGATTGTCTGCCATTATTGCCGCCGTGTGAACCACAAGGTCTGCGCCCTCCAGATTTTGGGGGTCATGACCGAGGAATACAGGAATCCCCATTTTTCTCACTGCATCAAGGGTTGCGGTCTCATTATTGTCAGAGCCTGTAAGATAATAGCCCTGCGTGTGGAGTATCTGCGCCAACGGATACATTCCACTGCCGCCGATGCCTATAAAATGAATGTGCTTTTTACCTAGAAGAAAGTTCTCCATATAAATATTACGATCCTTTCCTGCAAATGTTTAAAAGTAATATGCGTATATCAGAAATAATTATGAATAATCCTCCGCAAAAATTACCACAATAGTGCTGTCACAATTTTTACCCTTTGGAGGAACACTATGGAAATCAGCGACATCAAAATCAGAAAAACTATGCATGATGGCAGACTGCGTGCTGTGGTATCGATAACGATCGATAATGCCATCGCCATCCACGATATCAAACTCGTTCAAGGAGATGAGCGTATGTTTGTGGCTATGCCCAGCCGTCGTGAGGAAAGCGGAGCATTCCGTGATATCATCCACCCTATTTCTGCAAACGTGCGTGAAAAGATAGAAGAGCAGATACTTGATGCCTACAACAGTTACATTCAGTGACCTGCGCTTACAAGCACCTTTGTTTTTAGGATAGCTATCTGAGTTTTAGCGTCCTGTATCTCATTATTCATTATCATTTCTACCGCTTTATCGAGCGGTATTTTTTCTACATCTAAGAATTCGCCATCATCCAGCTTCTGCTCACCGTAGTGCAGACCTCTTGCGAGATACATGTGTATCACCTCGCTGCAATATGCAGGTGTAGGCGCAAGGCTGCCAAGATAGGTGTATTCATCGCAGGTGCAGCCAGCCTCCTCTTTCAGCTCACGCAGACCGCACTCATGATGGCTCTCGCCGTATTCCAGCTTACCAGCAGGTATCTCTATCATCACCTTGTCATGGGGATAGCGGAACTGCCTTACAAACAACACATTTCCATCCTCGTCAAGAGGTACGACGCAAACTCCACCCGGATGTCTTATTACCTCACGGGAGGCAATACTGCCATCCTCCACCTCTACCATATCCTTATACAGTTTGACAATATGACCGTCAAACTTTTGCTCACTGGATACCATTTTCTCATGTAAGTGCATAAAAACTCCTATTCTATCTCGTCATTGTTTTTGCTGTCAAGCTCCTGCATCACTCGATAAGCCTCATCATCCTCAGTAATGTGTGAGGTGCGCTCCTTTGGCTGGATACTGTCAAAATCATAGCGTGACATATCCATGAATTCCTCTTCGACATCAGGCCACTGCAATGCCTCCTCTTCAGCAACATTTGTCCTGCCCTTTTCAGGGCAGTTGTAAATCTGCTTTGAAAGCTGCGAAATGTATGCTTTGTGCGCCTTAACACCCTCAATCTGATCATACTGATACAAATGTGCAAAGGATTTAGGTCGTCTGCGCAACACAAACCACCATACAACAAAGTATGCCATCAGCAGCACTGCAGCAACAATAGTCATTATGATGCCAAGTTTAATACCTGGAGTTGTATAGGTGAAGCGTATCTCCTGAATGCCCTGCGGAACCCTAATTGCCACAAAGCCTCCGTTGACCTTTTCGACATCAACACTTGTGCCGCCTACTGCTGCGCTCCATCCCTTGTCGAATGGCACGCTGAACACCACAAGCTCATCACTCTCATAATTCGTCATGGCGGTAAATCCCGTATTGTTAACGTTGAACTGTATGATGCCTGATGCAATGCGATCCTCAGCGTCCTCAACAAAACGCTCATAGGTGGTAACATTCTCCTCATCCTCAGGAATAAGTGTGAGTATATCAGAGTATTTCTCAGCCTGCTCCTCGGTGAGCACTACGCTACGCATCATCAGCTTGTCAGCAGCGCCTTTTTTCTTAGCATCCTCCAACAAAATATAGCTATCGTATGAATATCCCATGGGAAGAGCATAGTTGTTTTCGTATATTTCATAATCTCCCTGTGTTTCACGATAGGTAAAGGTGGTAAGGCTGTCAAGAGCTTCCTGCTTTTCCTCCTCATCATGATCGGCACGAACTATGAAGTATTTGGTATTTGTCAGAGATCTCAGAGCATAACGATCATGCTCAGGATCGGAGTTTACATCACGCTTGATGGAAAGCAGATCATACAACTCAAAAGTGGAGCTTGGAATTATGCTCGTAAAGCTCAGCAGACCGCTCTGATCCCACAGCATATTTGCATTTTTGATCTCACCAAAGGACTCGATACGATAAAAGCTTGCATCCTCTATCCTAATATCAGCACTCACCGTCTTGTTATAATCGCCGATGTAGGGTCCGAGTATCCTTCCGTAACCCACGAAGTAATATCCCAGCATCATGCTACAGGCGATGGTCGCTGCGCAAGCTTTATTAAGGAACTCCGTTGTTGTGCTTTTTTTATGCATACGGATAAGAAATCCTAGTACCACCAGCATTCCTGCGGCAACTGCAAACTGGATGTACAGCACGGGAGACATATCATTGAGAAAGTTCGGCAAAATACGATCTGCCTTTTCTACAGTTCCATCTGCCGCAGTTATCTCATATTCCTGTGTGGTAGGATGCAACATTACCACCGCTGCAATAGCTCCTGCAACAACTGCGCAGGACTTCAATCCGAACTTGAGGTCACACTCCCTGCGCTCTAGCGTATATACTGTTGCAAAGCAACAGATAAGCTCCGGCATATAGAACCAGCGAGTATAAAAATTGTTGTTCAGCAGCACAAACAACGCATTAAGTCCGGGCACTAATGCCATTGCAAGACATACTGGCAACACCGCCCTTGCCCAGTGGCCCTTTGCATCCTTTACAAATGCAATAACTCCTGCCATCGAAAACAATGGCAGATACAACGCAACGCTTGACCACTTTGCATTTGCCTCAGTAAACATCAACGACCTCGCAGGCACCTCGGGCGGAAAGAATATTCCTTCCAATATCAGCCCGTAGCGCTGCTCATAACCGTAGAACAGGAAATTTGTATCCGACAATATATTTGTAGATCTAGGTACATCCAGCACCTGATATATCGACGGCACGAACAGTATTCCCGCCAGCATCACACCTGCGATGCTCTCAAAGCCTAAACAGAAGAAATCCCCTGCTTTAATACGGAAATCCTTGCTCATACAAAGTCTTGCGACAAAATATATCACAAGAAATACACACTCTCCAATGAAGAAAAAATAATTAACGAACGCATTAAGCGCCACTGCCAACGCAAACACCACTCTGCGTTTGTTTACAACAGCCTCCTCCAGCCCTATCAGCAGCAGGGGAAAGAACACCATCGCCTCATGGAAGTGATTAAAGAATATGTTATACAATGAAAAACCCGAAAAAGCATACAAAATACCTGCGATAACGGCACTCTGCGGCTTTGTTACAAATCTGCGCACATACATAAATGCGAAGAGTGAGCAAAGCCCTAGCTTTAGAGCCAGCAGCGGTGCCATCAGATACTGCGAAACACTAGCAGGAAACAATGCAGCCAGCCAGAAGAACGGGCTGCCAAGAGTATAAAAGCTGTAGCTTCCCACAAAATTTACACCGAGGTCTGTCTGCCAGTTCCATCCAAAATTTCCATCATGCACTGCTTCGATGCAAGTCTTGTAAAATGGTATCTGCTGCGCATTATAGTCGCCGTAATAAACAAAATATCCTCCGTCTATCACTACAAATGGAAGCAACAGCACCAGCCCCATTATAAACGCTATCAGAAAGGCATTTCTATAATATTTCTTTTCCTGTTTAAGCATTGTCTTTATCCCTTGTTCTGTATATCTGTGCGAATAGTAGCACTCTTCTCTTCGCATCTTTGCTCGCTCTTATCCTTTTTGCGAAGTATGTGCCAAAGCAAAAACCATGCAGCTATCATGGCTGCGCCAGCTGCAGTAAGCACTGCCCCTAATGTGCGCCCCGGTGTGGTATAAATAAATCTGATATCACTTTCACCTGCAGGAACACGCACTGCTATAAATCCACCGTTGACAGAATCTATCTCTGCCTCATTACCGTTTATCGTGCAGCTCCAGCCCTTATCAAACGGCACACTGAAAACCACCAGCTCATCGCTTTCGTAGCTGGTCTTGACGCTGAAATTCTGATTTTCATCGATCACAAACTCGTCAACACCTGCCGCTATCCTAGCCTTTGCATCTTCCTTGAAACGCTCCAGCGTGAGTGTTTCATCAGATATCAAATCTTCAGAAATAGGCGTAAGCATATCAGCATATTTTTCTGCCTGCTGCTCATCTAGGATTACAGCAGATATCATCAGCTTGTCGTTAGTGCTGACCTCTGCCTCCTCAAGACCAGTAAGCTTAGCACGGGCTGCGCTCAATGGCGCATACTCGTCATAAGTAAATCCCATGGGAAGCGCATAATCATTTTTAAGTATCGTATAACCGTCGCTTTTTGCGTATTCCTCATAGATCACATATCCGAGGCTTTCGGGCTTGGAATATGCCCTTATCTTGCCTACAGCGTATTTTGCTGAAGTATATGACATAAAAGCATACATATCGGTAGGAGTTCCTGATATATTGCCACGCTCAATACCCAACAGCTCATAGATGCTGTATACCGAAGCGGGAACGATACTATGAAAACAATCAGCAGACGGATATCCCAACATCATAGCAAGATTGTGATACCCGAAGGGCTCAATGCGGTAAAAATCATCATCCTCAATTTCCACCTCAGCACTGACATTTTCCGTTATATATCCGGGATAAACACTATCTAAACGCAAAGCCGAATGATAATATATATTGACCGCAAAGCAACACAACACCACTGCTGATGTCATCTGAGTAACGAGCTTTGCCCTGCCCTGCTTCATATACACCTTTATTACTATAGCTACTACTATAACACTGATTATTGCTACAGCAATAGTAACATAGGTATGCAGCTCTACAAAACCTGTAAGTATGATTGGTACTAGTTTTTGGATATCCGGATCCACCGCCCTGTCAATTGGATGCAGGAGATATAACAATGACGATGCCACAACGATAATACCGCACACCTTATTGCCCCATCCGATATCATATTCGTCGCTTTCAAGGGCTCTTACCGTCATCATACACATCACGAGTATCGGCATATACAGCCACCTGCCGTAAAACTGCGCATTGAACAACACAAATACTGAATTAAATGCGGGGATCAGCAGTATCACTCCGCATACCAGCGTAAGCACACTCGCCCAGTGCTTTTTATTGCCCTTTATGAACGCAAACACCCCTGCCATCGACAATAATGGGATATATAAGCTGACGCTGGACCAATTCGTCTCTGCATCGGGGAATACATAACTTGTATATGCATACTCAGGCATAAAAAACAGCGACTCAAAAAAGAAACCGTATCTCTCCGACGGATGCACAAAAATACCGTTATCTGAAATAAAGCTTGTCGCCCTCGGCACATCAAGCACCTGATATATCGACGGCACGAACAATATTCCCGCCAGCATAACACCTACGATGCTTTCAAATGCAAGGCTGAAAAAATCTATCTTCGTGATGCGGAAGCTCTTATCCATCCACATCCTTATCACGAAATAAATGACAAGAAACACTACCTCGCCAATAAAGAAGTAGTAATTCACCAACGCACTAAGAGCTACTGCCAGCGCAAAAAAGCCCTTGCGCTTTTGATTTACAGCCTCTTCCAGTGCCACCAGCAGCAACGGAAAAAAGCAGATAACATCGTGGAAATGATTAAACACCACATTGAGCATAGCATAACCCGACAGCGCATAGATGACACCGCCGAGCACAGCTGTATCGGCATTCTCCACAAAACGACGGATATAAATAAACGCAAAAGCCGATGCTAGACCTGTTTTAAGTGCCAGCATCGGTGCGACTAAATACGGTGCAAGCCAGGAAGGAAACAATGCCGTCAGCCAGAAGAACGGACTTCCCAGCGTATAAAAGCTGTATGAACCTAAAAAATTAACGCCGAGGTCTGTATACCAGTTCCAGCCAAAGTCTCCGCCCTGCACCGCTTTCACACACAGCTCACCAAAGGTGAGCTGTTGAGAATTAAAATCTCCGTAATAGTTCATTACACCACCGTCGTGAACGGCGATTGCACCAAACACTATCAGAGAGATAAAAAACGGAAAAAAGAAAGCATACAAAAAATATTTAATTTCTTTTATTCTCATATCACATCTTCTCAGGTGCCTCGACCTTTAACAACGCAAGCACATTGCGCAGGGTGTTCCTTGTAGCGTCACACAGTGCAAGTCTGGAGAGCTTAACATCCTTATCAGCATCCTTGATAGAGCAGCTGTCGTAGAACTTGTGATAAGCCTGTGCCAGCTCAAAAGCATATCTGGTCAACGCAGAAGGATTGTACTCCTTAGCTGCGTCGTTTATCATCTCAGGCATCTCTGCCAGCTTACGGATAAGGGCAAGCTCAGCAGGCTCGCTGTAGCTTACAGCACCACCCTCATACTTAAAGCCCTCCTCTGCCTGCTTTTCGATAACACGGCAGATACGAGCATGGGCATACTGCACATAGAATACAGGGTTCTTGGAGGATTCCTCAACAGCAAGGTCAAGGTCGAATTCAAGATGAGTATCCGCATTTCTCAGGTTGAAGAAATATCTAGCTGCATCCAGCGGAACCTCATCAAGCAGAGTGGTAAGCGTGATAGCCTTACCGCTGCGCTTAGAGAGCTTGATAGGCTGACCGTCACGCACCAGCATTACCATCTGCATGATAACAACATCAAGTCTGCTGTCGTCGATACCCATAGCGGAGAGCGCTATTCTCATTCTCTGCACATAGCCGTGATGGTCTGCGCCAAGAACATTGATAGCCTTGTCGTAACCACGGGTTACCAGCTTGTCATAGTGATAAGCAATATCGGGAACGATATATGTGGGGAATCCGTTTGCACGTACAAGTACGAAATCCTTGTCAGCACCGAAATCAGTAGCTCTCAGCCACAGAGCGCCCTCGCTCTCATAGGTGTGACCGCCTGCCTTGAGCTTTTCGATAACATCAGCAACTGCACCGTTGTTGTGCAGTGTGCTCTCCTTGAACCAGTTGTCATACTTGATACGATACTTCAGCAGGTCAGTTTCAAGTCTTGCCTCGTTGAGGGGCAGAGCGTAAGCGACCAGTGCCGCTCTTCTCTCCTCCTCGGAGCAGTCCGCAAACTTCTCACCGTTGATATCGTAGAAATTCTTAGCATGCTCAATGATGTCCTGACCGAGATATACATCCTCAGGCATAGCAAAAAGCTGACCCTCGCCGCTTTCGTCAAAGATAGCCTGTGTAAGCGCCTCCATCTCAGCGTTAGCCGCAATATACTTCTTGCCGTCCTCGCTGCAGAGCTGCATATAACGCAGAGAAAGGGACTTTCCGAACTTCTCAACCTGATTACCTGCATCGTTTATGTAGAACTCTCTGCTGACATCATAGCCTGCCTCCTGAAGCAGGGAAGAAAGGCTGTCGCCGATAGCTCCGCCTCTTGCATTACCGATGTGCATAGGGCCTGTGGGATTTGCAGATACGAACTCTACCAGCACTCTCTTACCCTTGCCGAGGTCGGTCTTGCCGTAGTCCTCGCCGAGGTCGATGATGCTCTTTACGACACCGCCGAACCAACTCTCACCGATGAAGAAATTAAGGAATCCCGGACCTGCCACCTCGATCTTCTCAAAGCCTGTACCATCCAACACTGCTGCGTCAACTATCATCTGCGCAATAGCACGAGGATTGTTCTTAAGCGCCTTTGCGGATACCAGCGCTGCATTTGCGGAAAAATCGCCGTGGCTTACATCCGCAGGGATAGTTACCTGAAAGGGAGGCAGCGGCTCAGCAGGGATCTTTCCTTCTGCTGTAAGTCTACCGAGTGCCTCCATGATTATGTCCTTTACCTGTGCTTTTGCTTCATTTACTGCGTTGTACATCTTTATGTCTCCTTTATTTTTTTGCTTTGCAGCTTTACACTGATGGTTATCTCATTCGTCAGCATAAGTCCTGCATTTACGTCTATGGTATATTTTACATACATCCTGCCGCCATCATCATCTATCGAGCTGTCAAGATTAACTGTGGTGATGCCTATCATGCAGTCGCCATATTCGGTGCCGTAATGACACAAATGCCTCTCGCCACGCTCAAATATAAGGCAGGAAAAAGCCGTGCCTGTGCGTGTCATAGTGACGGTGCTTCCCTCGATCTTCAGCTGTACATGGCTGCCGTTAAAGCCCGTAGCCTCGCTCTCATCATAGTCGATGAAGTATGCACCGCCGTGAGAGCGAAACTCACCCTTTGTGAACAGTTCAGCCTTGTCACTTTCATCATCGGCAGTCTGCACGATCTTCATTTTGATATTTGCGTTATTGTCCAATCTTTTTACACTCCAAAAATCAATTATCCGAGCATCGCTCAATGGCAAGCTGAATGAGCCTGTCAAGCAGCTCACTGTAAGGGATACCCATGTTATCCATAAGCTTCGGATACATGCTTATAGGCGTGAATCCCGGAATGGTGTTTATCTCGTTGAGGATGATATCATTCTCCGTTACAAAGAAATCCACTCTCGAAAATCCGCTGCAACCCATAGCTATGTAAGCCTTCTTGGCTGTTTCACGCAGCGCATCCATCTCCTCATCGCTTATCTTGGCGGGAATATCCAACACCGATGTGCCCAGCTTATACTTAGCATCGTAATCATAGAATTCCTCGGCAGGGGTTATCTGACCCGGGATAGAAGCTATAAGGTCGGTGCCGTTTCCTAGCACTGCACACTCTACCTCCTTGCCGATTATCTCGGTCTCAATGACTACCTTTGCACAGTGGGCAAAGGCGATCTTCAAACCGCTTTTTAGGCCATCCCTGTCAGCCGCACGGGATACTCCCACGGAAGAACCTGCACAGGCAGGCTTAACAAACATTGGATAGCTGCCAAGCTTTGCCTCGATCTCTTCGCAAGCCTTGTCGATATCGGGCAGTACATCACGGGTGACATAGCAATATGGTGCGGTTTTAATACCTGCGCTGTCAAGAATAGTGTGGGTGACCGCCTTATCCATACACGCAGCAGATGACAGCATATCGCATCCAACATACGGCAGACCTGCCAGAGTACAAAGACCCTGTACCGTTCCATCCTCACCGTTTGCCCCGTGCAACACCGGAAACACCGCATCCACCTTGTGGATGTGGCAATCGTCATCTCCCATAACTATGATGCCCTTGTGGAGCGCATCGGGACTGATGACCGCAGTGCAACAATCAGGATTTTTCTCCCACTCGCCTGTCTTGATATCCTCATATTCACCTGGATAGTGCATCCAGTGACCATTCTTTGTGATACCAATACACATTACATCGTACTTGTCAGTTGGAATATTTGTAAGCACCGAATATGCTGACACCAGCGAAACATCATGCTCGCTGGAAACACCGCCAAAAAGTACTGCTATTTTCTGCTTAGCCATAATTGTCCACCCTTGCACAGACTCTGCTGCGCCCTTTCTTCTGGGTATAAGTATATTCGACAGCAAAAAACGATATCACCGCCGATACACCACGCATAATGATACAGAATAAATTATACCATAAATACCGCATTTTTGCAAGTGTTTGGCGGCATTTTAAGATAGATTTATCCGTCATTTTTCGCAATCCGTCAAAACTACAACATCCCCGAGGTACTCTCGGGGATGTTGTAGTTATTTATCCTGCTTTGCGGGTACTACGCCCTCTTTTATCATGTCGATCATATGCGGCACTACCTCGGGATCGAACTGCGTTCCACTAAAGCGAATCAGCTCTTCTTCGATTATCTCCTGTGACAGAGCCTTTCTGTAGCAGCGGTCGCTGCTCATCGCATCGTAGGTATCCGCAACTCCGATGATCCTTGCCACCTGAGGAATATCGCTGCCCGAAAGTCCCTCGCTGTAGCCATTGCCATCGTAACGCTCGTGATGATACTTAGCACCGCTGGAGATGCCCGAAAGCGCAGTGAAATCCTGCAATATCTCGCCGCCGATATCAACATGACGCTGTATTACCTGCCTCTCCTCATCAGTGAGTTTTCCTGGTTTGTTGAGGATATTGTCAGGTATACCGATCTTGCCGATATCATGCATAAGCGCAACATAATAGATATGCTCCTGCTCGTCGTCAGTCATGCCCATGCGCCTTGCAAGCTCTCTCGAATACTGCGCAACACGCACCGAGTGGCCATTCGTATATGGATCCTTCGCATCGATAGTCTTTGCGAATGTAAGCAGTGCCTGCTCAACAATGCTCTGATACTCCCTCTGTCGGCTCTGCGCCCTTACGATCTTCAGACGCATTATCAACACCACTATACCAACAGTCAGCGCAATAATTGCCACTGCCAGCAGCACCCAGAAAAGAGGCTCCTCGGTAAGCAGCTTTTCCTTTGTAAAATCAAAAGTATAAGTAAGCATTTCCTCAGCGTTTTCAGTGTCGTATACCCACACCTCAAAGCTATAAGCTCCACCGGGAAGATTAGTATAGCTCACACTGCCGCTGATCTCACCGTCAAGTACTGTAGCTTTTCGCTCAAATCCGTTCAGACGATAAGCAACACGCAGCCCTGAGGTATTAGCATAGCTGAGTGCGGAAAAATCTATCGTGATTCGCTGGGTACTGCTGTCAATGACCATATTCTGCGGATGCTCATATACCACATCATCAACGCTGACACTGTGCACTGTCACCCTGGGCAACTCACGATCAATACCCTTGAATCCAAATACGCTTATGCCGTTTCTTGTAGACATTATGAGTTTTCCATCATCAGTAAGCCAATTCCACGTATTCGCATTTATAGAGCCTGTCAGGCCGTGCTGCGTACCATAAGCTATCACGTCAGCCTTGTTTCCGCTGAGAAGATGCAGCTTTTCAACAGCAAATATGCCACTGTTTTGCAAATACCACAGCTTTCCGTCATGGTCGTAAAAATCAAATATACTGCCTGCATCCTTTGTGAAATTTGTCAGCTTTGTAAAGCTGCCATCTCTCCAGTAATAAAGACTGCTGCCTGCACTAACAAAATAACCGCTGTCATCGCTGTTTTTCAGCATACGCAGCACAACGCCTTCCAGTAGGCCATCGTCAAAGCCATGGGGGATTAGTTGTCCGTCTGATATCTCGTAGATACCTGCACCATCACTGCCCGCATAAAAGGTTCCGTTCTCACCCTCCTCAAAGCAGAGTATAGTGGGATTTGTCATGCCGTCATCCTGAGTGTAGCTTTCAACCACCTTGCCATTTTCAATTATGCTGATGCCTGTCTGAGTGCCTACGACGATCCTACCGTCGCTGAGCTCCATAAGCACCCTGGCACGATCACCAACAAGCCCATTATCCATATTGAACTTGATGATATCTCCTGTATTCGGATCATAGCACACCACCGCATTGTCAGAATAACTGGCTATCCACACCTTACCCCTGCTGTCAGCAATGATATGGCGGACACGGATGCCATCAAACATCTCGGTGAGCTCATTCGTCACCCTGTTCCAATATTTATCACAGATAATAAGCCCATTGTCAAGACCAATATAATATCCATCCTGCTGTGCTACGGTATTCACGGTGAGCCCTGTAAGCCCTGCATCGATATTTGGCGAGGTAAAGCTGCCCAGTGAATACTCGATGATACCATGGCTTGACGATGCAAGCCACAGATTATTTTCATAGTCGCTGGTAGCTGCATTGACAGACATCGCATGGTCATCCTCGCCAAACTCTGCTATGCTGCCATCGTCATAAATCACCGCCATACCCTGCAAGCCGCTGACAAGGATATAGCCATTCTTCTGCGCATTGACCTGATTGTGTGTGACAACACCGCCTGTAGTATAATATCTGGCAGAATATCCGTCGGGGTCAAGGCTGTCAGAATCAAAGCTAAGCACCGCCACCTCATTGCCTGATGTTCCTAGCACGATATTGCCATCGCTATCTGCATCAAGGCTGTAGATATCCACATCGTCAAATATCTCATCGGAAGCAAATATCTCTACAAGACTGCCATCTTTTACTACTGCACAGTCGCCATTGTTGAGGGCTCCCCACACACGGCCACGGGAATCCTCAGCGACCGAATACACTGTGTTGCCCATTACCCCATCAATTTCATAGCCGATGATCTTTCCATCTCGCACTTCGCCCATACCCGAATTTGAACCTACATAGATGGTACCGTCAGCACCCTCATCAAAGCCTCTTATGCAAAGATAGGTATAATTATCGGGGGATCCGATCTTGGTGAACACATCGTTCTGCAACATATAAACGCCTGCATCATTAGTGCCTATCCATAGTCTGCCTTTTGTATCCTCAAATAGCGAGCGGATGGAGCTTGAGCCTATCAACCCCTCAACGCTGTAGTTTCTGAAATTCGTTCCGTCATATCTGATCAAACCGCCATAGCTGCCTATCCATATATACCCGTCAGAGGTCTGAAGCACAACGTTTGCCTCTCCTGTGGGCAACCCGTTCATCTCGTTATAAACCGTGACCACATACGGCTTTTCAACTCCTATAGCAGCAGCGGATATCGTCGTAATGACACCTGCAGCCAACATTGCCGCAAGCATACAACAAATAATGCTCTTTCTCATTTTATACCTCCCTTTTTTGAGTGGTCTCTACATATATCTACATCGATTATTTATATAAATTATAGCATATTTTATAACAAAATACCACTATTGTATCCGTAGAAAATAAAAAAGCGAATCAAGTTTATATATTGCTTTTTGCATAATTTTGCGTTATAATTTACTCAGCATATCTGCATACTTAAAAGCACTGATTAGCACGAAAGGAAATCAATATGTCACTTAACAACAAAAAACGGGACTTTACTCCCTTTGATATGAAAAAACGTCCCTGCCGCCCTAATCCTCTGCTGATGCCGATAGTTTGGGGTGCCAGCTTTATATGTACCAGAAGATTTTCTCTTAAAATAGATAAGACAGGCTTAAACGGTCTTAAGCCTCCCTATCTCATACTGGCAACACATCAAGGCTTTGCAGATTATTACATAGCACCTCTTGCCACATTTCCGCACCGTCCCAGCTATGTATCGGATATGGAGGGATTTGCAGCCTTCGGAAACTGGCTTTACAGAAGCATCGGATGCATCGGAAAGCGACGCTTTGTGCCTGATCCTACCGTTATCGCAAATATCCGCCACACACTCAAAGATGGGCGAATAGCCGTACTATACCCCGAAAGCCGCCACTGCAACGCAGGACTCACATCGCTGATCCCCGACAATATGGGAAAGCTATGCAAGCTACTGGGAGTCCCTGTAGTTATACTCGCCGCAAAGGGCTGCTATCTTGCAAATCCTTTCTGGAATGAAGAAAGCACACGCAAGGCAAAGATCACCGCATCCCTAGAATGTATCTGCACATCAGAACAACTACAGAAGATATCCGCAGAAGAGCTGCAAAGCATCATAGAAAAAAAACTCACCTATAACGAGTATGAATATCAGAAGCAGAACAGTATCCGCATCTCCTCGAAAGAGCTTTGCAAGGGGCTGCATTTTCCGCTCTACCGCTGCTATAACTGCAAAACCGATTATTCAACATCTTCCGATTCCGAGAGGATATACTGCAATGTCTGCAGTGCTTCATGGACGATGAACGACCTCGGCGAGCTCGTCTCGGACAGCGGAACCGTCGTTACTGTTCCCGAATGGTACAACGAAGAGGAACAAGCCGTAATAAACGAGCTGGAAAAAGGCAAATATCATGCAGAATTCAATGTGCGAGTAGATGCCTTGCCGAACGAAAAGGGCTTCATTCCACTGGGCGAGGGAAGGCTGACGCATACCGCTGAAGGTTTTTCGCTTATAATTAATGCAAAAGAGCTTCATTTCAGCTCCGCCACTATGGACTCAGTGCAGACCGAATACAACTACCGTGGCAGAGGAAGCTGCCTAGTGCTCTCTGACAGGGATTGCTGCTATTACTGCTACTGTGACGCAAAGGATTTCAGCCTTACTAAGCTGCAATTTGCAGCAGAGTATTTCCATAAGCTTAACAAAAAAAGCAAATGATGCTTACATACACATATCGCCCCCTGCTTATGCAGGGGGCGATATTCATTAATTCACCTTGAACAGATCGACCTGATCCTTCAGCAGTCTCGACTGACCACTCAGCTCCTCGCAGGAAGCGGCAGTCTCCTCTGCAGTTGCAGAGTTCTGCTGTACAACGCCTGCTATCTGCTCGATGCCGATCGTCACCTGCTTTATCGACTCCGCCTGAGCCGCAGCAGCAGTGTAGATATCGCCGACAAGTGCATTTGTTTCGCCTGTCATCTCCATTACCTCAGCCATTGTGTCGGCAGTAGCATTTGCTATTCTCACGCCGTTGTTAACAGCCTCAACGGAAGCCGAGATAAGCTCGGTCGTATTGTTTGCAGCCTCGGCAGATTTTGCCGCAAGATTTCTTACCTCGTCAGCAACTACTGCAAAGCCCTTGCCGGCTTCGCCTGCCCTTGCTGCCTCAATAGCAGCATTAAGTGCAAGTATATTTGTCTGGAATGCAATATCTTCGATAGTCTTGATGATATCGCTGATCTGTGTGGATTTCTCCCTGATCTCGTCCATTGCAGCAAGCATCTCCTGCATCTCACCGTTTTGCTCGCCGACCTTCTGACGTGCAGTCTCTGAGAGAGCATTCGCCTTCTCTGCATTCTTTGCAGTCTCGGATACCTGTGTGTTGATACCCTCAATGGTAGAAGAAAGCTCATCGATAGCAGTTGCCTGCTTCGTTGTACCCTCAGCAAGCATCTGAGAGCCATCAGCTATCTGATTTGCACCAGTCATTACATCATCTGCGGATGCATTCATATTGGAGATGATATCATGCAAAGTCGCTTGTATCTGATCAAAGGAAAGCTTTATCTGCTCAAAATCGCCGATATATTCTACCTCAGGCTGCGCAGTAAAATCACCCTCTGCCATGCCCGAAAGTATTCTTGAAATATCACCGATATAAGAATTCATGTTATGCTTTGTTTCCTCAAGATGCCTTACAAAGTCGCCTATCTCATCCTTTGCAAACTTGTGGGTAGAATCGGGAATATTAAGCTGTCCCTTACTCATGGCAGTGGATATCTTCTCTGCCTCTGCGATGGGCTGTTCAATAACCTTCTTCATAACAATGACAAGAATGACATCAATAACTATCATCGCAACCAGCGCAATTGCAACAGCGATAATTACGGTAATAAGGAACTGTTTGTCGCTCTCTGCGGAGGAGTAGCCTGCAAAATACGCACCTACTACTCTGCCATTGATATCATACATAGGAACATAATCAACAAAGTGGTTCTGACCGAGGATATCAGCCTTGCCCGCATAAGACTCGCCATTTTCCAGTACCTTCTTAGCGATATTGTCAGCCATCGTTGTGCCTACAGCCCTGGCGCTACCATCTGCACTCATAACAGTCGTAGCATAGCGCACATTGTTGTGGAAAATAGTGATCTCAGCATGGGTCTCAGACTTTACCTCATCTACAAAATCAAGGCTATTGAGATTCATACCGATCACGGCTGTACCGACTACTGCCTCATAATACTTTACAGGAGTTATATACTGTATCGTAAGACCAGCTACCGAGTCCTCAACTATACCGAGAACAGGGGTTTCAAGATTTATATACTGGCTATAGTCGTAATCTGCCAACGCATAATTTTCAGACTGCCATGTAATATCACCGCTGGAACCTGTGAACGCAGCAAAATCCGCACTCTCAGCACGTCTGAGCCACTCAGCCTCAAGCTGAGAAATATACGTAGATGCGCCAATTGCTGTATTACCCGCAAGACCGCAGGAATCGAAATACACATAAAGCTGTCCGAGACGCTCCATATGATCCACTACCTCACTCTGAAGGATGTATGCGCTGGTCTCCGACTGATTCTGCATTATACCGTCGCTGTATTTTGCTGACAGCAATATAGTTGAGCAGGTCGTTACACCTATACTGAGCACCAGCATAAATCCTACTATAAGCAGTAATTTTTGACCTAATCTTGACATTCCAAATCTCATAAGTATCTTCCTTCCACTGTAATTATGCAAAATGCACATTTATTTATAACAATTATAGCATATCGTGCAAAAATTGTCAACACAAGGTCGTCATAATTTACGACTTTCGTCGTTTTTACCTATCTCTTCCACAGGAGCGGCACACCGAGTCGTTCACTCCATTTATGTATGAACAGTAGTGGCATTCCCATTCGCCGTGCTCATTAGCAACCCTCAGCCTGCGCTGTATCTTTCCACTCAGATTGTGCACATTGCCACTTTCAGCCTTTTGTGTCAGACGGCTTATCTGCACTATGCCATAGTACATCATGCCAAAACTTATGATATTTCCCGTAACCAGCATAAGATACAAGTCTATTTCCGCAACAAAAGACAGCATCGTTTGTATCGCTGCCTGTTTCTTCATTAGCACAGGTATAAGCAGAATGATTGCGAATGCCTGAAAAACAGAGAACATTATCAACAGAGGTATCGCTACATATTTCGCCTTATCCCAGACAAGCTCAGTACCGTTTGACGAACTGCCTCCGGATATCTCAACGGGATGAGTATCCACATATCTGGATACACCCTCTTGATTCCAGATTGCGTGATAGAACTCCACATCCTCCGTTCCACGAATATTATATTCCATCAGAAACTCGTGAAAATCCCACTCATCGGGAGCGGAATCCCAATACTCACGTACCTGCTCCCTTGCAAGCTGTGTCTTTTCGTAGAGCTTACGTTCCTCAAAGGTCATATCCTCAAGCATATGAGCGTGATACTCCTCGGCAGTTATCTCGTGTGGGTCTTTACCTATTATCCCCGTCATAAAAAGCACCGCAAACACGCAGATAAAAAGCTCTATCAATACAGCCCCGAATATCATCATAGAAGAAAAACTCAGCTCGGTCTTTTCACGCTTTGTAAAGCTGTCATCAAGCTCCAGCTTTTTGAAGATATCGATAGGCGTAGTTTTTTGTCCACAGGTGGGACAGGTTTTTTCAGCCCCGTGGAGCGGCTGATAGCAGAGGCTGCAATAATACGACATATTCGAGAACAGCTTTTCATATTTCATATTATCACCCCTTATTCTATCTTGAGCTTTTTGTAATAGTCAAGCGCAGAAAATGATCGCTCCGTCCTCGTTAGAAAGTAGCACTCCGTCACCTTTGACAGCAGCTTTGAATTCTCCTCGCCAAGCGTAAAACGAAAAGCCTTATCAAGCGGTGCATAGAGGATATTTCGCATAGCCGCCAACACATCGGGTGTGAGAGTAAAATATCTCCCACCGAAGTCCTTGTCGAAGCATTCACCGCAGACCAGCTCACCGCTGTCGGGGAGAAAATACATATCCTCGCTCTCATAGCATCCGCAGTTAAAGCAAGCCCTTAGGTCAGGATAATATCCCAGCATAGCGGAAAATCTCAGCTCAAAGGCAGAGCGCACTATATCAAGATTTTCTGCCTTCTTCGTTTCAAAAAGGGCAATAGCAAAAAATCTCACTATACTGTCCTGCGACTGCTCCTCAGGCGTACAGAATCTCACCGCCTGCGCAAAATAAGAGGCTAGTGCCAGCTTTTCGATGTCACTGCCCAGCTCATGAAAGCTGTAGATAGGCTTTGCACTGTTTATCGTGTATCGCAGTTTTGATTTGTTAAGGCAGAATTTCGCATAGGAAAACAGTGCCGAAGAACCCAGCAGATTGCTGTTTATCTTCTTTGCACCGTGAGCGGTCGCCTCAATTATCCCCTGCTCGTCAGTGAGTATATCAAGAAAGCATCCGCTTTCACCCACCTCACGCCTGCCTACGACTATTCCATCATAAGTGAACAGCATATCCTCACCTCGTCAACGGTCACTGAATATCGAAAGGTCAAAATCCTCGCCCCTGCAAAAATCTATGCGCTTTTCGATCTCCTGTATCAGCATATCAGATGATTGATCATCAAATGTCTGAAGCACTATCGGCTCATGCTCACCAAGTGCTTTCAGCTGTTTTTTGTTCAGTCGGGCATTGCCGATATATACGGGAATGATTATCCCACCGTTCTTTTTCGCCATCTTTATCTCGTGATGCACAACATAAGAGCCTGCCGTGTTCTCCGTTACAAGCAACAGTATAAAGCCGCTTGACGCTGCATTCTTTATACAGCTCTGCATTGTCGTGGCAAAGTCCACACCTGCCTCAAGCTCATCAATGCCGATATACACACGATAGTCTTTACGTGTAAGTTTATTGCAAAGCGATCTTGCAAGCCCCATATCCTCGGCAGCGTAGGAAATGTAGACCTGCAGTTGGGTCGCAATCCTGTCCACCTGTGCTTCAATATCGCCATCGGTATCCACTGTAAATATCTTTTTGTCTGTAAGGCTTTTAATATATTTGCACTCTGACTTCACCCATGCAGAGCGCCTAGAGTTCTCGCTGTCAACAAAAACAAACCACTCACGCTCATCTATCTCACGCTTTATGAGCCCCTCTATCTCACTGCTGTCGCTGAGGCATTTAAGATAGAACACAAGCGGCTCAAAACCGTGATGCTCAAAACGATTGCGTATCTGCCTTACAACGGAGATGTCAAAATGCGAATGCGAAATAAACACCAGACCGCCGCTGTTATCCATAAAAACCTCCTTTTATTCAAACAGAGGGCGGATAATTTTTATCCGCCCGTTGAATTACTCATCTGCAAGCCCCATATCATTGATGAAACGCTCTCGGTTACGCCAATCCTCTTTAACTTTTACAAAGCACTGAAGATTTACCTTTGCCTGCAAAAGCTCTTCGATATCCTTTCGTGCAAGAGAGCCGATAGTTTTCAGCTTTTCTCCACCCTTACCGATTATCATTCCCTTGTGACTGTCCTTTTCGCAGATGATAACAACACCGATATCGATAAGCTCTTTGCCATTCTTTTCTCTGGTCTTGAAGCTCTCGATATCTACCGCAACACCGTGAGGTATCTCCTCCTGCATTGTCCACAGCACCTTTTCACGCACTATTTCGGCGCACATGAAGCGCTCTGTACGGTCAGTAGCAATATCATCGGGGAAGAAGTGCTCACCCTCTACTGCGTATTTTTCGAGAATAGGCATTATCTTGTCGGTATTTATACGATTCTTGACGCTTATCGGAATTATCTCCGCAAAGTCGTAAAGCTCGCTGTACTGCTGAATGATACCAAGCACATCGCTCTTTGACTTAAGCAGATCTATCTTATTTAGCAGAAGGATCACCTCTGTACCATGTGAGGCAAAACTGCGGACAAGATCCTGCTCGATAGCCGAAAGTTTCTTCGTCACATCCACCATAAGGATAGCACAGTCCACATCATCAACGCTGGTGCGGATAGATTTCACCATATGCTCAGACAGCTTTGTCTTGGGCTTGTGCATACCTGGGGTGTCGATGAATACATACTGCACATCTCCCTCGGTAAGCACACCGTTTATGCGGTTTCTGGTGGTCTGGGGCTTTTCGCTGACGATAGACACCTTTTCTCCCACAAGAAGATTTGTAAGGGAGGATTTTCCTGCGTTAGCCCTGCCCGTTATTGCTATAAATGCATTTTTTGTCATATCTACCTCTGTTTTTTATACTCCACTCTGAATTCCTCATACACCACAGACATATCCTCGGAAAACTCATATCCGACCATTGCTCCGTGTGTTACAAAAAAATCCCGATGCTTATTCTGCCACTCCTCAAGGGTCTTGTCATCGTTCTCTTTTCGAGCCTGCTCAAGCGTTATCTCATTGAACGGAATGATGCTGACCCTTGTCGTCTTTATCACACATCTCGGCACTCCGTCCCAATCAGTTACTATGCTATACTCGCCCTTTTTGGGAATATCGTCACCATCTATCTCATACGCAAGATAGCTGTTTGTAGATGCACGCTTTTTCCCCCTCAGTACCAGCTTAAGCAATCTTTCGCTCTCCCGCTCATCTCTACCGAAACGGAATACCTCAACGCACTCCGTGGAATAAGGCAGCCCTTTTTCCTCAAGGAAGCTCTCCCAGAAGTCCTCCAGCAGCTTATCCATATACACCTCATGCATATCGGGACGTTTTTCTTCGGTAACTCTCAACGCTGCCTTTCTCTGCCACTCGGATATCACTTTGTGGTCGCCTGTCAGCAGTTCGTCTGGTACAGCTCTACCGTTCCATTCTCTCGGCATGGTATACTGAGGATATTCAAGAAGTCCGTTAAAGTGGCTCTCTATGCTGTAAGCGTCCTCGTTTGGCAGAACACCGTTCTGCATTCTTGCCACTGCGTCAGCAACGATTAGCGCAGGGAGCTCTCCTCCCGTCAGCACATAATCGCCCACTGATATCTCCTCGCACTCCAGCTCGTCCAGCACACGCTGGTCTACACCCTCATAGTGTCCGCAAAGAAGAATGAGCCCACTTTCCTCCGCAAGCTCTTTCACCTTTTCCTGAGTGAGGACCTCACCCTGTGGCGACATATAGATTATACGGGGCTTTTTATCGTGCTTTGACACGATATCCATAATGCAGTCATAGATTGGCTGTGCCTGCATTACCATACCCGTACCGCCCCCATAGGGAGTGTCGTCTACTCTGCGGTGCTTGTTCTTAGTGTAATCTCTGATATTGTGAGAATATATCTCAATATGCCCGTTTTGTATCGCTCTGCCAATAATGCTCTCATGAAGTACGCTGTCGCACATATCGGGAAACAGCGTTGCGATATCAATCCTCATCGCCGTTTACCATATCATCAAACAATCCTGGAAGCGGACGGATAAGCATCTCTCCGCCGTCGATATCAGTCTTGATAACTATCTCATCGATACAAGGGAACATGAGCTCCTGTCCGTCGGGCTGCTTGATGGAATACACATCGCTTGCGCCGTTCTGATACACATCGGTTATCTTGCCGTACTCCTTGCCTGTATCGACATCCTTGACCATAAGACCGATGATGTCCTGCACGAAGTACAAACCTTCCTCAAGCTCTGCATCATCTCTGTCCATATAGAGTATCTTGCCGATGATAGTCTGCGACTTCTCAACGGTGTCGTAGCCCTCTATCTTCATAACCACGATATTCTTGTGAGGATACGCACGGAGAACGGTTATCTCCGTCTTTCCCTTATCGAAGTAAAGGGTATCGAAATCGCACAGCACCTCTGCGCTGTCGCAGTAATACTGCGCCCTCACCTCGCCTCGTATGCCCTGTGTGGCAACTATCTTGCCTATTTCAAGAAATTGTTTTTTCATAGTGACCTCATTTATGCGCTTTATTCGGATGTCCTTAGGATCTGCATATTATGCTATTTTCTTATCTCCATAATATTGAATTAATATTAAAACCAAGACGCTTCCTGAAAGTATTCCATCCATAATTCCTGCAGGCAGTAAGAACATCATTAATGTTAATGTGATAATACTGGTTATAACAGCTAACGCTAATCCCCACATTCTATTTTTCAGCAGTCCAATTGCGGCTATAAGCCTAAGTACTCCGTAAATTGCACTCATAACCATCATCATATAAAGATTTTCCTGAAAATAAGAAAGCTTGAATTCAAAAAACTGACCTATATCAAATTTGTCGGTTCCAAATAGCAACGCTGGAATCATAGCTAATATTCCGCCGATCTCCATAAAACCGCCATGTATGATCATAAGAATAGCAGCACTTTTGTACTTTTTCACGCAAACGCTCCTCTCAGCTATTACAGATTCACCTTGATTATCTCATCAAAGCCCTGCTGCTTAACCCTGCTGTATACCTTGTCAATCTTCTTGGGATTGGGAACGAGAACAAGCGTAACATCGCTGTCAGCCATAAGCTCATTCTGCTTTGCGATAGCGTCAAGAACATCCTCCGCCTTATAGAGTACAGCAGTCTTTTTGCGAGTGCCTGCAAGCTGGATATTGTTCTCCTGTACGATGGAGAAGATACGCTCAAAGCCGATAGAGAAGCCTACTGCAGGAACTGTATCTCCTGTAAATCTGCCGATAAGGTTATCATATCTTCCTCCGCCTGCGACAGTACCACCGAACTGCTTGCTTGCCACCTCAAAAACTGTGCCTGTATAGTAACCCTGACCTCTGACTAAAGAGGGGTCGAACTCAACGCTGTAGCCGTCGGAGAGCTTGTCGGCAGTTTCGATAACAGTGCGGAGCTGCTCCAGTATCTCCTTAGCGTCGTCGGAGCAGTATTCTGCCATATCATCCAGGGTCAGCTTGCCCTTTTCAAGCAGGGCTGTCAGCGCATTGATAGCTTCCTCGGGCATCTCCTTGTCACGGAGCTCTGCGGCAACTCCCTCTGCACCTATCTTGTCTAGCTTGTCAAAGCTTACAGAAACTGTATCGAGAGCCTCCTCAGGGAAGCCCATAGTCATCAGAGAATTACGCAGAACTCTGCGGTCGTTCACACGAACCGTGAACTCACCTATGCCGATCTTTGAAAGTGCCTTTGCGGTAACATTTATCAGCTCGATCTCATTTACATAGCTGTCAGAGCCAAGAATGTCGATATCACACTGCACGAACTCACGCAGTCTGCCACGCTGAGGACGCTCCGCGCGATACACCTTATCTATCTGTATCACCTTAAAGGGATTGGGAAGGCTGTTGCGGTTGTTTGCATAGTAACGGGAAAGCGGAAGGGTAAGATCATAACGCAGGCCGAGGTCGCACAGCTCCTTCTCGTTAACGGGTGTCTTTGCCAGCGCACTTTCCAGCTTGTCGCCTCTCTTCATAATGCGGAAGATTAGATTGAGATTATCACCGCCGTCGCTCTTATCGAGATTTTCAGCACTCTCAACCGCAGGTGTATAGATGCGGGTAAAGCCGCTCTTTGTATAAGTGTCAAGGATGATGTTCATAAGACGGTCACGCTGTGCCGCTGCTTCGGGAAGGTATTCCTGCATACCCTTCTGAGGTTTGATATTCATAGTTGTGTCCTTTCTGCCCTTAGGCATTTGTATTTTAAATATATTCTTTTATATAATACCATACTTTACAGAGAAATGCAATATAAATGCGCAACAAAAAGCGCACCCATTTTAACAGGTGCGCAGTTTTCCGTAAGCCATATTGCCAATTATCGCATGTATTCACGCCAGTCAAGGTCGCCACGCTCAAGCGCATGGATAAGTGCCTCTGCTGTAGCAATATTGGTAGCAACAGGAATATTGTGTACATCACACAGACGAAGGATATTGATATCATTCGGCTCATGGGATTTTGCGTTAAGAGGATCACGGAAAAAGATCAGCAGATCCACCCCGTTGCAGGAGATATTGGACGCAAGCTGCTGATCGCCGCCCTGTGAGCCGCTCAAAAGTCTTTGAATGTGAAGCCCTGTCGCCTCGGAAACCAGCTTGCCTGTTGTTCCTGTAGCGCAGATGCTATGTCGGCTCAGAACACCGCAGTATGCGATGCAGAACTGAACCATAAGCTCTTTCTTTGAGTCGTGTGCAATGAGAGCAATATTCATAAAGCGAGCCACCTCCGGTTGTCGATATAATAAATTAGTTGATGTTGATTGTCAGAGGCGCATCCTCGCCTAAGATCCTTCTGGCAATGGCAGCATAAGCCTTAGCACCTCCGCAATTCTTGGGAAGCGGTTCACCCTTAGCTCCGCAGATCTTGATGTTAGGATCCTCGGGAACAACGCCTAAAAGCGGAATACCCACGCTGTCCATAACCTCGTCAAGGTCGTAAAGGATCTCCTCATCCTTGAAATTTGGGCTTACCTTGTTGATGATAAGACGCTGGTTAATACAGTTCTTTACATATAAGAAGTCAGACAGGATAGCACCGTCACGTACGCATACTGTATCGGGAGTGGTTACCATCAAGATAAGCTCAGCCGCCTTGATAACGCTGAACACAGAACTTCCGATACCTGCGGTATCCATGATTATGTAGTCGAAGTGCTTGCGCATCTCCTCACATACGCCCATGATCTTCTCAGGGTTTATATCTATAAACGGGTTTCTTGTAGCGCAGACGAGGTAGAGATTATCCACACGATCGACCTTTGTGGTTGCTGTAAGGATATCTATCTTGCCCTCGAGGTACTCACCGATATCGTGCTTTACCTTATCCTTGATACCAAGCATGATATCCTGACATCTAAGACCGAAGTCAAGCTCAACAACAAGAGTCTTTTTTCCAAGAGAAGCAAGTGCTGTTGCAACATTAGCGGAAGTAGTAGACTTACCGGTACCGCCCTTGCCTGCTGTTACTGCAATTATCTGTGACATATTATTTCCCCTCTCTACATTATGCAAACTTGATTTGCGCATAGTTACCATAATGCAATATAAAATCCTTAGTTTTATTTTATCACAAAAAATCCTGTATGAAAAGAGCTTTTTTGCTTTCTTGCAAAAATTTGTGAAAAACCCAATAAAAACCGCTATTTGTTTAGGCTATATTGCCGAATATAATTATCACACATTCTCTGACAGTCAAAAAAACTGACAAAAATGCGCCGATCTTATTCGGCGCATCTTTAATCATAGCGGATCGAGAGCGTTGCCCTCCTCATCGTATTCGGGAGCGAACTCTCTTGTAATATAGGCAGAAATGAGATTTGCCGCAATATGACGGCTGTACTCACCTTTTTCCATAAGGATACCGAATGCGATCTCGGGATCCTCCGCAGGATAAAAGCCGATGATCGCCGAGTTATACACCGTTTCAGCAGTCTGAGGGGTTCCTGTCTTTGTGGCGACATCCTCGGGGATGCCTTTGTAATCGTAGATGTTAGCCCACTGACCGTTGACCGCAAAATACGCTGCATCCGATACCATTATCATACCGTCTGTCACTACCTCAAAGGTATCACGATACTCTGACATATCCTCTACCACCTCGGGCTGAGTTTCGCTTATCAGCTCTGTATAATCGTAATTATACACCGCCTTGATGATATGAGGACGATAGCGTACACCTCTGTTGGCTATCGTCATCGCCTGCACTGCCATGTGTAAGGGAGTTACGGCGGTTTCACTCTGACCGATGCCCGCCTGCACTACATCACCCTCGTTCCATGTAAGTCCCAGCTCATCGTACAGCTCTAAAGAAGTCATCTGTCCGTTGCTCATAGTCAGCTCAAAACCGAGATCGGTACCTATGCCAAATCGCTTTGCCCACTGAGATAGTGTATCTATACCCATAAGTCTTGCACATTCGTAGTAAAAGATATTGCATGAATGTCGCAAAGCCAGCTCCACATCGAGCGAACCATGCCCCCATAACTGGTGGCAATGGGGCGTAAAACCGCTGCCATAATAGTGATAGGTGCCACCGCAATATATCTCAGTATCGGGAGTGATTATTCCCTCCACAAGTGCGGCAGTAGACGTGATAGTCTTAAATGTAGAGCCTGGTCTGTAAACACCCGTCAATGCCCTGTTGAACACAGGAGAATACTCAGCACTGAGCACCTCCTCATAGTTGTTGACAAGGTCGTTGAGGTCATAACCGGGGTAGCTCACCATGCCAAGTACACCGCCGGTTTTTACGTCAAGCACTGCCACTGCACCTGCATAGCACTCTTTACCACGGGTATCCTGCGTGTAGTGCGGAGAATGCATGAAGTTGATGTAATGCTCCATTATCTCCTGCAGAAGCTGCTGATATTCAGCATCGATAGTCAGCATAACGCTGTTGCCGGCGATGGGCTCTTTTGTAATCTCATCGCTAAGCTCAGTGCCGCTTGAGCTGCGTGTGATGGTGCGTATACCTCGCTCTCCTCTAAGAACATCCTCAACTGCAAGCTCCACACCTGCCCTGCCTATGATATCATTCATCGTGTAGCCAGAATCCTTGAGCTCAGCATACTCTTCAGCCGATATGCTGCCTACAGTTCCCCTGAGATGTGCAGCAAGCTCACCATTAAGATACTCTCGCTCCCAGCCCTCTGCGATATCCATTCCGTCAATCATAGAGCTGAGCTCCTTCAGCTCCATCATCGTTTCAACAGAGATTCCCTCTGCAAGCACAAATTTGTTCTTGTAAGAGAAATCCATAAGCTCCATTTCGTAGCGCACACCTGCGATATAGCGACGCATCTGCTCATCATAGCTATCGGATATCTCATATTTTTTGTACAGTGCATTGATACAGTTATCAACGGTTGCATAAACGCCGACTTTCAACCGATTCTTCAGTGCTGTTACAGTTTCTTCCTTGCCGTCAAAGGCATAGGGAGCTGTCTTGGTTATCGGCACCGAATCGTTCCACTCCTCGCCGTTTTTAATGAGTACAGTCAGCACACGATAGATCATCTCGTTTTCAGTGCCCTGACGTAGCGATGCCCTTTGCAGATCAACGCTGTAGCTTATCTTGTTGGAGTTGAGCACAACTCCATTGGCATCGGCTATCTTGCCTCTTGCCGCCTCTATATCCTGCTCAGCGGTGTAAGTGCTGCGTGTCATGGAGAGATACATCTCACCATCCACCATTTGTATCTGCAGCAGCCTTAATCCGCACATGAACGAAGCAACGATTACTATCGCTGCCAGTACAGCAAACCGGATATATCCCGAAATCTTCGACATTTTTCCTCCAGTATGGAAACCAGCAAATTATATTCTTGTTTTATCACGGGGATCGTCGGTAACAGTGACGCTCTCCTCCAGATGGTGCTGCTCCTTAGGTCTTGTGCGGTTACTGATATACCTCACCAGAAAATACACGGGGATAGAGAACACTATCGCACCGAGATATGCAGGCAACACCGACTCGGTAAAGGAGATGACAGACTCCTGTCCCTCCCACACCCAGTGAAGGAACAGGAAATCGAGCCCGCCCATAACTACTGCCACACCTGCCGACAAAGCAAAATGACTGATAAAGTTGACCTTTACAAAGAAACTTGACAGCAGAGAAATTATCGGACAGCACACCAACAGCCACAAAGCCGAGAATCCCAGCAAAGTGCCGCTTGCCATATCCAGCATAAGCCCACACACAGCCCCGAAAACTCCCGATGCCAGGTCGCCCTCATGCATAGATACCGCAGTCGCCAACGGTATTATCAGAAGTGGACAAAAGCCCTTTATGAGCGGATTGCACTCCCATACATAAAAAAGGAGCAGAACCGCCACATAAAGCAGCCAGCGCAGAACTCCACGCAGCATTACCCTGCGTGAGCGAGCCCTGCCTCCCTGAATTTTTACCTTCATCTTCATTTGTATATTTACTCCTCAAACTCAAAGGAGATACCCTTGCCTTCAAAGCCCGTAATAGCAAATACTGTAGTAACGGCAAAGCAATCCTCTATAGGTTCAATAACGGCATGTTTTGAAAGCCCGTTGGGATCATCATAAACCTCGACCACTGTGCCAACTATCGTACCCTCGGGAAAAAGTCCGCTCTTTCCTGAGGTAGCTATGACATCGCCGACCCTAATATCCGCATCTTTGAGGATATTGCTCATAAGGCACTTGCCCTGTTGGGCATTAGCAAGGTCATTCTCAATAACACCCGTTGCTTTGGAACGTATCGAAAAAGCACCAACACTCACCTGCGGAGAAAGTACAGTGGATATCTTTGCATAATACTCAGCTATCTCCGTCACTCTGCCCACAAGCCCAACCGAAGTAATAATAGGGTCGTTAAGGGAAAGCCCATCCTTAGAGCCACGATTTATCGTAAAATCACCATAGATATTGTTTGCATCTCTTGCCACTACCGTGCAGGGCTCTGACAGCTCAAAATCGTCGTTATCCTGCTGCAGCTTCAGCATCTCACGCAAAAGGTCATTCTCTTCCTTTAAGTCCTCATAGTCCATCGTGCGCTTATACATATCGCTGAGGATCGCACGAAGCTCCTCATTCTGACGCTTGTAGGTATTGGCATTGACCATGGTATCGATAAAGCCGCCAACTCCCTCTGATATTGCGTTAGACATGCTGATAAACGGCTGAGTGACCGTGGTGATTATCTTCTCAGGCAATGTCTGTATACCCGCAGCAACCGCCACATAGGTCATAAGTCCCAGGAGCAGCGCCGCAATACATATAAGAATTTTGAACTTAAAGCTATGGAGAAATTCCTTCATGCGTTACCCCTTTGCCAAATTCCGCTGCGATGTCATAGACCACCGCAGCGGATAGTTTATTACTGTTGTATCAATAAATAGACTCGTCCTCGCTGAGCACATCCTCAAGCTTGTCGATATTTTCGAGCACCTTACCAGTGCCGTCAGCAACGCAGTCCAGCGGATGCTCTGCAATCTTTACAGGCATACCTGTTTCAGCATGAATGAGCTCATCAAGGCCCTTCAGCAGTGCGCCACCGCCTGCCAGCATGATGCCGCTCTCGATGATATCGGCTGCAAGCTCGGGGGGAGCCTTTTCAAGGGTAGTCTTGATGGCATCGATAACGTGGGAAAGGGGCTCAGAGATAGCCTCACGGATCTCCTCGCTGGTTACGGTGATATTCTCAGGCAGACCGTTGAGCAGGTTTCTTCCCTTGATATCCATAACAGGCTCAGTATCTGTAGTCTTATATGCGGATCCGATACCCATCTTGATATTCTCAGCGGTGCGCTCACCGATGAGGAGATTATACTTCTTCTTGATGTAGTTGATGATAGCAGAGTCGAACTCGTCACCTGCAACTCTTACAGAGCGTGCCGCAACGATACCGCCGAGGGAAATGATGGCTACCTCACTCGTACCGCCGCCGATGTCAACTATCATGCTACCGATAGGCTCAGCAACGGGGAGACCTGCGCCAATAGCTGCCGCCATAGGCTCCTCGATAATGGAGACTCTCTTTGCTCCCGCATTCTGAGCGGCTTCCTTTACAGCACGACGCTCAACCGCTGTTACTCCCGAGGGGATGCATATAATAACCCTTGCCTTGCCCCTGCCCTTGAGAGCCTTCTTAACGAACTGCTCCAGCATGCTGGAGGTCATGTCAAAGTCAGCGATTACGCCGTCCTTAAGAGGTCTTACAGCCTGAATAGAACCGGGCGTTCTACCGATAACATCCTTAGCCTCCTGACCGACATAGCGCACGCACTGCTGCTTTCTGTCAACAGCAACAACGGAAGGCTCACGGATGATGATACCCTTTCCTCTCATGTAGACCAATGTATTCGCAGTACCAAGATCGATACCGATGTCCTTTGTCATTCCAAACATAGTACAATACTCCTTAGATATATTTATTTTTATTTATAGTATTACATTGTATCAATTTATTATAACACTATTTTCCGCATACGGCAATATAATATTTATATCAATTTTTTACCGCAGGAAAAGTTTTTTTGGTATTTTAGCATAATAAAGAGGAAAATCGAAAACTGCTAAATCAAATCGACATTTTTTCGCTGTCACAAGACTATTCCGCTCCTCTGAAATAGAGCCCTCTTGTAAGACTTCCGTCAGGCTTTCCATTGCTAAGATACATATCGACAACAGGCTTTAATTCACGCTCCGTTGTAAACTTCAGCAGTGCAAAATCAAATTGCATAAGCGTTTTCTGCCTGTCGCTCATTATCAGCAGATCGGGATTCAGCAGCTCAACGCTGTTTCCTCCGCAGAGTATGGGCATCTCGTTTCCTCGCCTGTCCCTTATCGCACGTCCGCAGGGAGAGTTTCCGCAAGTCTTTCCTCCTGCAATAGGACAGCGGCGCATCGCCATAAGAGGTAGTCTGCCATAAGCCAGTATTCCCCTCGGGACACCGCAGCTGATATCAGCAAGCTGCTGCGCCGTTCCCTCAAATGAGAGGGTAAGCTGACTGAAGCCATAACGCTCCGCAGCATCCGCCGCATAGCTGTTGATGATATTCATGCGATAGCTACCATGAAGCTCAAATCCACACTCTTTAAGCAACTGCGCATGCCCCAGTGTATGTGCAACACCGACAGAAAATCCTGCAGCTCTCAAAACCATCAGCCTCTCACACACCTTATCCTCACAGTCGGCAAGAAAAAGCGGAGGTATCACTGCTATTTTTGACTTATCATCCATATTCTCGCTGATGATATCCATAGGAGCATAGACCATATCAAACGGCAGTTTTACTGCTTGCTTTAGCTGCTCAGCATTTGCAACCTCTGCACGCAGGGCTGTCTTTTGCTGAGATCGCTTTTTTATCGGAAGAGCCGCAAGTTCATTAAAGCTGTAATGCGGAGTGTTGCTTACCAACAAAGCCTTGTCAAGCTCCTCGCAGAGCGCACGTCGCAGGCTGTTGAGCTCTGCTGCAGGGATAAAAAGTCCCTCATCTACCTCAGCAGTGATCTCGCCTGCACTGAACTGAGTGCCGCCAAGCTTCGCCATTCGTGCACTGATGCTTTCCTCTGTTGCAGGAGAACTCTGCGCCTCTGAGGGCACTGCCCCTGTAACTGTAGCATAAATCCCGCCGCATTTTGCGCAGGCCTCCAGTGGCTCGCCTGCAAAAGCGGTAACGTGTATATCTACAGTAAAACGAGGAAGCTCATCCTTATACAGGGCCTTTATTCCTGCAAGTGCCTTAGCCGAGTTATCCACATCCTCCTTGCCACGTATACCCTGCATATCTGAAAGGGAACCGTTAAAATAGCTGTCGGTAAGCCCACCTCTGGAGAATATACCGCCAAGTCGCTCCCTGTCATATTCCTCACCGTTAAGGCTCTTGTAGCAGGCATCAACAGCGCACGCCACATACTCAGGACGCTTCATCCTGCCCTCTATCTTGTAGGAGGATATGCCTAATTTCTCAACTCGAGGAAGATGCTGTATCAGACTGCTGTCTTTGAGTGATATCACATGATGCCTATCATCGCAGGTGAAATCCAATCGGCAAGGCTGCGCACAGAGTCCTCTGTTGCCACTCCTGCTGCCAAAAACGCTGCTCATATAGCACTGACCGCTTATGCAAACACAAAGCGCACCATGCACGAATATCTCAAGCTCGGTATCAGTGTTATCAGCAATATGCTTTATCTCTTCAAACGATAGCTCTCTGCCAAGCACCACACGAGAAAAACCGATATCTGTTGCTGCTTTCACTCCGGAAAGACTGTTGAGCGTCATCTGTGTGGAGGCATGACGGGACAGCGACGGACAGACCTGCTTTGCTATCTCAGCTGCACCCAGATCCTGTATAATAACTCCATCGATACCGCATTGTGCTGCCATTTTCAGGCACTCTGTAAATTCCTCTATCTCGCTGTCATATATCAATGTGTTAAGTGCTGCATATACTTTTACACCACGTCGGTGACACTCAGCACATACTGTCTTTAACTCGTCTTCAGTGAAATTGTCAGCATGCTTTCTCGCAGAAAACTGCTTTAATCCCACATAAACGGCAGCGGCGCCGGTATTCAGCGCCGCTGTAAGGCCCTCAATGCTCCCCAAAGGAGCAAGAATTTCACTCATAATGTAAGCTGTCCATCCTCTAACATTTCGTTTATCTGCTTGTTAAGCGATGTATTTGTTTTCTTTAATTCCTTGTTCTGCTTGGTGAGGTCTGCAAGCTTTTCACGCAGCTCCTCGCAGTCGCTCTCGGATGCGGCAAGCTTGTCAGCAAGCTCCTTTGCGCCGCTGCTGCATGCCTTCAATGCCTGATTTTCATCCTCAGTTTGAGAGAACTTTACCTTAAGCTCATCGAACTCTGCAGATACCTGTGCAAGTTCCTCATTAGTCTTCCTCAGTTCAGAGCAGATCGCCTTTTCCTGTTCAAGAGCATCCTCCAGACGCTTGATTTCATCGGAGCTGCTATCATCATTTGCCTGCTCCTCCAAAGCCTCTATCTTAGCCTTGAGATCAGCATTCTCCACTGCCAGTGCCTTGATCTTCGCATCTGCTGTGGCAACCTTTATCTCCATCTCACGGCTCTTTTCCTCTGCCTTTATCTGTGCAGTCTTTTCACCGCCCTTTACCGCCTCTGTTCTTGCCGCAGATGTAGCAACCATGATCTCTTTTTCTCGCTCTTTTTCAGCGAGCATGGCTGTTGCTTTATGTGCTTCTTCTTTAGCGGATGCAAGCTCATTCTCTGCTGCTTCCAACTTTGCCTTCATCGCCTGCTCAGATGATACTGCAGCCGCAAGCTTTTCCACTGCTGTATTTTCGGATGCCTTTACTGTCGCCAGCTGACCTTCAAGCTCCGCCACCTTTGCATTTATCTGATTTTTCTCCTCAGTTGCCTTGCTGTTAACCGAGGATAGCTGCTCTGTCAGCGATGCGTTTGCATTTTCAAGCTTTGCATAACGCTCACGCAGCGACTCAAGCTCACTAGAAAGTGTCCTCAGTTGGCTGATCTCATTCTTGAGCTTAACAAGCTCCTCAGCGTCAGCATCTGCTTTTGCAAGCCTCTGGGCTGCCACTGCCTTTTCAGCAATGAGCGCACGATTCTCATTTGACAGATTCTGCTGCTCATTTATCATATCCATTATCGTAAAGATAGCACCATCAAGATATGTCATTGCAGGATTAGGCTTGCAATGCTCCTTGATACACTTGTCCGCATTGTTTGCGACCTCCAGCATACGCTCTGCGTTGTCGGTCTTCATATTATATCTTTTATCGCAAATGATCAGAGTTACCTTTTCGTTAAGCATGGCAGTATATCCTTTCAAAATTGATATATTTATATTATATATCAGTTTATTTGCGTTTTCAAGTGTTTTAAGAAATTATTTAGAATATTTTTTATGCGACAGCCTCTTTACACTCATAGCAGCCGCATATCAGCTCAGGCACATAGCCCTGCTCCTCCAACAGCGTCAGAATATCAGGCTCTGCATAAAAATGCAAAGCACCTACAAAAACAAACACAGTTTCACCGTTTTGAAGCCAATGTATGATGCTTTCTGCCATCCGCATCTGACGTGAGGTATACATCAGGGCATAATACTCTTCATAACTCTCACTGTCGATATATTCAGCCTCAATGAAGCTCTCCAGAGAATCGCTATAGCTATGATCAAAGCTGCACCACACCATATACATCTCACGCAAGATATCAGCCTGTGTATCATAATTGTCGCCAATGCAATCAGTAACACTGCGCACCTGTATATCCATCGGGATACTTCCCATATTTTTATACTGCTCAACTCCGCTTTCAAGCTCTATTATCGGCTTATCCATACGCTTTGCCCTGCTCAGAAGCAGGTTTTCTGTACCAAACTCTGCTGAGAAGCCACACTCCTCCGCCACCCTGTTTGAAAGCACCGATGCCCAGTAGTAAGGAAGCATGCTCTCCATAGCGAGATTATACAATCCTTTCTCCTTGTAGAACTGCTTTACGCTATCATAGCTTTCTCCAAAAAAAACGGCAGCGGTCGTCCCCTCGGGGCAGCGAAGATATCCTATCGCCTCATTCATCGCCGCCCTGTCGGAAGAAAATGCGATGGTATCAAGCTCTGCCGCTATCTTATCAGAGCTGTCAAAAGCATCGTAAATATAATCGGGATAATCGGAATTTTCAATTCCCATATGAAACGATCCCAACATATACACCTTGCCGCCTGTTTCAATGTCTTCGACCACCCAGAAAGGAGGATACAGCTTGACCGGCTCACGGCTTACACCGCAGGAAGTCATCAGCAACGCTATTGCTGATGCCAGTATACAACATATCAGCTTTTTCATTTTATGCTGAATAACCTTCCTCCAACCTCAAAGGCAGGCCCGTGCTGCCACAAAAATGTTGAAAGCAGCACCTCAAATCCCTCGCCGGGGCCACAGAGATAATCAGCAGGCTTACCCTTAGGCAGACCATATCCCGACAGAAGATTTGTGATAACACCGCCATGTGTCACCACTGCGGCACGGGTTATCTCCTTTTTGCGCATATCCTCAAAGATCATATCTAGACCGCTGATGCAGCGCAGTGTGAAATCACCGTAGCTCTCACCATTGGGAGGGCAAGCCTCAAAGCCACCCTTCAGCCACTCAGCATAATCAGCGTTGTCAGCAAGCTGCTGCTGTGTGCAGCCCTCAAAGCTGCCGAAATCCATCTCCATTATCTCATCAACTATCATCTGCATATTATCGGGATAGATGATGTTGGCGGTCTCGATACACCTTTTAAGCGGAGATGTGTATACCTTCTGCACTCTAGGATAAAGCTCCATATCCTTGTAAGCCTTTATGGTATCCTCGCCCTCTTTGCAAAGAGAGAGGTCTGTAATACCTATGTATTTGCCCTCAAGATTGCCCTCCGTAATACCGTGGCGAATGAAATAAAGATAATAATTTTTCATGGTATTCCTCCGTTTTTTGTGCTTATACAAAGCATTTTTAGCTAAAAACGCCGTCAAAATGCCCTTAATTATGAATAATATCCTACTCTTACAGGATTTTTTTGTTAAATATGCCGCTTTACAAATCGGAATATAAAAGATATAATATACTATATGATATTTTGCAATGAGTAAAATTACAGACCCTAAAAACAATGACTTAACGTCATCCAGGAGAAAATATATGAACAAAGATTTCCCAAGGCTGCTCACCGTTCTCCGTAAAGAACGGGGATTAAGCCAGAAGCAGGTTGCCGCTGACCTCAAAGTCACTCAAGCTCTGCTTTCTCATTACGAAAACGGCAAGCGTGAATGTGGCCTAGACTTTCTTGTAAATGTTGCTGATTATTACGGTGTTTCCACTGATTTCCTGCTCGGTCGTTCCCACACCAGCAGCGGTGCTACAATCACCGAAGAGCAACTGCCTGAAAGCACTGTTTCCGAAAAATATGACGGCGCTCCCTCGGGAATGCCCGTATTCCTTTACAAAAAGCTTATCACAAACACTGTTGAAGTGGTATTCTCACTGTTGATCAAAGCGAAAAATACTGATCTTGCAAAAGCCGTTTCCAATTATCTTATCCTAGCAGTTTATCGTGCTTACCGCATGGTATACAGCACAGGCGGCAAGAATAATGAGCAGGCATTCAGCATACCCCATGCCGATGCTGCAGGTCTTACCAACGCAGCAATGGCAGTGCAGGATGTAAAAGCAGGTGCTGCGGCTACAGCTAACGGCACCCAGGACGAGCCCATAACCACTCCCCGTATTGAGCAGCAATATCCACAGCAGGCAGCTGCATTACAGGCAGTAATCAAAAACTCAGAAACGCTTATCAACAAGCTAAACTGATATCTCAAAGCCGGTCGTTGTACCGGCTTTTTAGTTTATTCAGACTTTTCCTCAGCGATATCTTCCTCATCATCTTCCTCATCGGGAACTACGTTCTGCTGACGGCTGAGGAACATCTTGATTGCCTTTACAAGACTCTTGAAATTCATACCGATCACCGCAAGGAACATCAGAACATTTATCACATTCTGCAGTAATCCATACTCCATGAACATTACCGACAACGCAAGCAGTGCAAGCACCACAAGGTTTGTCGCCATACAGCGCCAGTCTATCTCCATATAAAGAAGCTTTTTGGTATCGATAACACGGAAAACAAACACCAGCACATAGCTTGCAAGTGTAGCAATAGCCGCACCGATGACTCCGATAGTGTTCAGCAGGATAAGATTAAGTATGATATTTGCACCTGCACCTACAACCGATGTGACAAAGCTGCGCATGGTCTTGTTGCTGCTTTCATAGATGCTGCTAAGAAAACTGTTGAAGCTCTGAAAAACCACTGCAAACAGAAGCACAGGCACGTAAAAATATGCATCCTCAAAGCCCTCAGAGCCAAACAACGGCATGATTATCGGGCGGATGACCAGCATTATTCCTGCCGCTGCCACATACATGATAGTCTGCATCATACAGAATACGTTTGAATAGAAATTCGATACAGTTCGTGAGTTGCGCTCTTTTATTGCAGACATATGCCATGCACGGGAAAAAATACCCACAATGGTCGCCGCAAGATTAGGAAACTTGTATGCAAACGAGTACACGCCATTCGCAGCACTGCCGAAAAAGCCAGTGATCATAAATGTATCAGATACGTTCACTATCCACCACATTACAGTGGTGGGCATTAGGGGAACGCTGTATTTCAGCATATCGCTGAGATTCTGCTTTGTGTATCGAAGCGGTCGATAATCATTGTATAGCTTTGCTTTAAGCGTCAAGAACACGATAGAGCACAGATCACCCATAGATACCGACAGCACATAACCAACTACCCCCAGATCAAACACTGCCAGAAACAGCAGATTAAAGAGGATAGTTGCCACTGTCGTCAGTATTCCGTCAAGCGCAAACAATCCAACTCTGCCCCTTGCACGGACATAGATAGACATAGTAGCCTTGATGCCACCCGTGCAAACATACAGAAATATCAACCACTCATAGCCTGCCAGCATCTCGATAAAGCCGATGAGCGGCACAAACGCTGCAAATACTATGAGACCTACAAATGTAACATCAATACCTATCGACAACACACGCTTCTTGCTGTGTATGGCATCCTGTACAACAACACCATCGTCGCCTTTTTTGGCCTTTATTCCATAGCGAAGCACGCCCTCGCTGATGGAGAGCGTCACCACTGATATGAGAAGTGCCGATGCATTGATGATGTTTGTGGCATCACCAAAGCCTTCAGCTCCCAGCATACTTGTGTAAAAGCCAAGCATGAAATACACAAGCAGCTTAGACGAAAACTGTCCTATGGCCAGAACGATAGTATTGTTAGCCAGCTCACGATATTTGTTCATTTATCAGATGATCCTTGCTTGCCGCTATATGAAAAGCGGCTTTTATTTTTCTCTAAGCTCTTTGAAAAAATCAGTAAGTATATCACCGCACTGCTGCATAAGCACACGGCTGCGCACATACGGGATATGTGTAAATTTCTCCTCGAACATGCATATTACAGAAGCGCAGGCGCCGTTCTTTTCATCGAAAGCGCCATACACTACTCTTTTAAGTCGGGAATTCATAATAGCTCCTGCGCACATCGGGCAGGGCTCCAACGTTACATAAAGCGTGCAACCGCACAGCCTCCACTGACCCAAGGCCTTCGCTGCCTGCTCGATAGCTATGATCTCAGCATGGGCGGTGGGCGACTGAAGCTGCTCACGCAGATTGTAGCCCTCGCCTATGACCCTGCCGTCAGGAGCAACAACTATCGCTCCCACGGGGCATTCGCCAAGATCATACGCTTTGTTTGCAAGCTCAAGGGCTTTCATCATATATTCTTCGTCAAGTGTCATAGTTATATGCGTCTGAATGCCTGCACGATTACAGTAAGCACCAGCCATGCGAGGTTATATAGCATAAGTATATACCAGCTGAACATACCATAATTAGTAAACAGGGCAAATACGAGCACCAACAGTATACCGAGGGCAATGCCTGCCACCTCCATCGTACAGCCGAAAAGGATCTTTTCACGCATTGCTTTAGTTCCGCAGACTGCAGCACACAGTGCAGAAAATGTGCCATCGCAGCTGACAGCTGCAGAGCCCTTGGAGGCATACTTTGTATGCTCCTCATAAGCCTCATGTGCCTCGTAGGGGAGTACACGCAGCTTTGTCACCTCAATATCGAACAGATCGGCAAGCAGAGCATCATTAACAAATCCATCGACCGTCTTGACAGCAAGGCCCACATCGCTCTTATACAAGCGTCTGAGGCTCTCCTTCACCTGAGGATTTGCCTTGATATCAAAGAAGAACAGTATGCACACCTCGTTGTTGATGGCGAGATATACCACCTGCTGCTCACGCTCATTGAGCTTGTTAACGATCTCCATATCGGGAACTATCATATTGTGCTGCTTCATAAGCTCACGGGAACCTAGATATACACGGCGGTTCTTTATCCAGCCGCTTACACCGAGGCCGTTTTCGTATACGCAGTTTTCAACGTGCTGCAGCAGAGATCTCTTTCCTCTGAGCATAGTATAAAATGCATCAGCGGTCACGCTGCCCGCTGCCACTGCAAGGCTCGATGCGTATATTAGAGCCTCGTCGATATCAATATGCTGTCTGCCATGCTTGTTGTAATCCCAGATGTTCGCAATAACCACAGTACCTGCAGGGAAAAGCGTGCTTGCATCTGTCAGCACCGCATCTGTCTCGCTGAACTCGTCAACAGCGTTGTAGCCAAGCACCGCAGCATTCCTTGCATTGAGCTTCTTTGAAGCAGTCAGCATAGGCAGCATAACGATGAGCGAACCAACAAAGGTAGCCCCCACTGCAAGCACTGCACTTGCCACTGTTGCCGCCCACGATGCATTGTTCAAAGCGTAATCGCTTTCGCCCATGATATAGGCGATGAGACCGCCAGCCACTGCAAAGGCGAGCACTACAGGGGTAACTGCACGTGATATCCTGTCGGATGCGTCCTCGCAGTATGTAGAGATGATGAAATCACACAGCATCTCGGTCTTGTGCATGGAGGACACTACAGGCTGTCCGTTTGTCATATCCTTTGCGAGCAGCTCGCTGTCGCTGTCGCAAAAGCTCTCCATAAAATACTTTGCACCATCACGGGATACAAAACGGAAATTGTTCTGTGCCGCCTTGACCGTACATAGCTTCGAGATAGTATTGAAACAAAGTGCTACCAGCGATACCGCAATATAGATATGCGCCCTGCCACGCTGAACATATTCAGGCTGAGCAAGATACAGCACCACCGAAAGCAGCGCACCCGTATGAGCCAATGCGCACAAAGTATCGCCGTCAGGCTTCAAACGCACCAAGCGTGAAAAGCCGTTAGTGATAACGCTTGAACAAGCCACAAAGCTGAGAGCGCCAATCACAAGATAAGCTACCACATGACCTTCGGGATTAAAACGCCTGTTGACAAGCGGAGAGATAAACTCTATATCAAGATTAAGATCATTGATAAGTCCGACAAAAATAGCCGCAAGTGCCATTATTGCGAGAATGATCAGTCTGCCCACCAATCCCTTTCCTGAGCGGTTCAGACGGTCAGTGATAACATTCTCGTCATCAAGGTCGATGACCTCCTCTTCCTCGTCGTAGTCATCCTCTTCCTCCTCTGCAACGGTATCCATGTCACTTTCAAGGTCACCCATCACAAACTCGGATATCTTGCGCCTGCGCTTGCCTGCAAGCTCATCCGCACGGCGCACGGCATCAACAGGATCCTGCTTAGGCAGGAGAGCGGAGTCAATGATCTTCGCTTCATCTATATTAAGTACATTCTTCGGAAGCGTGCCTGCATTGCTGACATCGGTGAGCACAACAGTCTGCTCCTCACGAAGCTGCCTTTCACGCTGCTCCTTTATCTTTTTATTCATCTGCTCCACAAAGGAAGAGCTGCTGCGACGCTCGCTCTCACTTGCATAAGCAGTGTCATCTTTATCCTCGTTAGAGGTCTGCAGCACATCCTCAATGCGCTGTGCACTCTTTTTGCGGCTTGTAACGGGAGAGTATTCCTTAACGTGCTCCTCCCCTGCAATCTTCCTGAAATCATTTCCTGCCACCGCAAGAGTATCACCGCCAACAGGCTCAGCAGCCTTCAGGTCGTCAGCCGCCTTTGCCAGCGAATCCATGGGGTTTATAGAGTCGAGCAGCTCATCAGGGCTTTCCGCATCCATATCCGCCTGCAGCAATGCACGCTCAATGGCTTCGATACGCTGCTGCTTTCTCATCTGCTGAGTAGCAGTGGATACAAGATCGCCCCTTGTATGGAATATTATATCATCATCGCCGCCCGATACCTCAGGCTTAACAAACGGCTGCACATACTCGCTCTCCGACTGCACGATCTCGCCTGTCCTGTCAGCAAACAGCTTGGATGCCTCATGCGGAGATGCTATCTCACCCGTAAAACCATCGGGCGCAACAAAAGGCTCAGGCTCTGCCGCTTTTGCGGCAGCTTCTGCGGCTCTTGCAGCCTCTCTTGCGGCAGCTTCGGCCTCCATGCGCTTTTCCTCGGCTATGCGTATCTCTTCAAGGCGCTTCTCCTCAGCACGCTTTTCCTCTGCAAGACGTTTCTCCTCAGCCTTACGACGACGCTGCTCCTCTTTTTCCAGCTGCGCCGCACGGCGTGCTTCACGCTTCTGCTCTGCCTTATCAGCAGCGCTTTCCTCTCGCTCGTAGGATACAGGCTCTGCCGCCTCCACCTCTGTATGAGAGTCTGAGGATGCCTTCATGGCTGCAGAAAGCTCATCGCCACCAAGTATCTCGGTAACACTGGGTGTACTACTGCTGTAGCTCCTTTGCGGATCGGGGTCGCTGTCACGTTTTTTTGCGATCTCCGCCAGGATATCGTCAACGCTGTAATTATCAGACATCTAATCTCCTCCTGTTTTGCAGACGCAGCAAACCGCCTGCACGATCAAAAATCTATATATCAAACAGTTATTTGCGGTGCTTTACAACCTCATACATAAGGATGCCCGCAGAAACCGACGCATTAAGCGAATTTATCTTACCATACATAGGCAGCGACAATATCATGTCGCAGTTTTCACGCACTAGTCTGCCAAGCCCGAATCCCTCCGAACCGATCACCAGTGCAACACCTCCGCTGAGATCGGCCTTATCATAAGGCTCACCATCAGCTTCAGCTCCGAACACCCATATATTATTGTTTTTCAACATTTTTATCGTATCCACAAGATTAGAAACCCTTGCCACTTTCAGCCAGGCTGCTGCACCTGCAGATGTCTTGTAGACCGTCGCATTCAGAGATGCGCTCCTGCGCTTTGGAATAATAACTCCGTCTGCGCCTGCCGCCTCAGCGGTACGGATGATCGCACCGAGATTGTGCGGATCCTCTATCTCATCAGCTATGATGATAAAGGGAGGCTTGCCCTTTTCCGCAGATACCGCCAGTATCTCATCTACTGTCGCATAGCTGCAGACCGCCAGCGATGCTGCAACACCGCCATGCTTTTGAGTGCCTGCTACGGCTGCAAGCTTATCCTCATTGACCTCCTTGATAACAACACCACGCTGTTTTGCAAGGGCAACTATTTTTCCGAGAGATATGCCACGCTGTACGAACACCGTATCAAGCTCAGTATCCGAGCCGAGGGCCTCCGTCACTGCATTTCTGCCATATATTATCTTGTTGTCGATTTCTCTATCCATATTTTTATCCTTTACTGCAAGTTTTAGCTTCGCATACATATACATTGTATATTATAGCACAATCCACACCTTATTGCAAGACTTAACAGCGACCCGTATGTGAATTTTTTGCGAATTTTGACAGCTTTGCATCAAAAACAAAAGCGGCAAGGCCATCCTTGCCGCTATATGTATATAAAAATCCAGTTCAGAGAGATCAGGAAGATCTGATATTGAGCAGCTTCTCCATTTCAGTCCTGTCAGTACAATACTCAAGGCAGGTGTCAGAGCTGATAATATTGCGCTCAAACAGCTTATAAAGGCTGTCGTTGAGAGTACACATTCCCTGACGGGTGCTGGACTGCATGATAGACTCCATCTGGGGGATCTTATTGGTGCGAATGAGGTTCTTCACGGCATCCGTACCCAGCATGATCTCAAGCGCAGCCACTCTGCCGCTGCCATCCATTTTAGGCACAAGGCTCTGCGCAACGATACCCTGAATGATGTTAGCCAGCTGCGAGCGTGCCTGCTCACGGGCATGCACAGGGCACGCATCAATGATACGATCCACGCTCTGTGCGGCACTGGAGGTATGCAGTGTTGCGAATACCAAGTGTCCTGTTTCGGCAGCTGTCAGCGCAAGAGAGATAGTCTCATAGTCACGCATCTCACCGATAAGCAGAACATCGGGATCCTCACGCAGTGCACTGCGCAGCGCAGCATCAAAGGTGGGAACATCTCTGCCTACCTCACGCTGATGAACAGTTGCCTTATCCTGTGCATAACGATACTCAACAGGATCCTCGATCGTGATGATGTGGCATGCACGGCTCTTGTTGATGTGATCGATAACAGCTGCAAGCGTTGTGGACTTACCTGCACCCGTAGGGCCTGTTACCAGTACAAGTCCACGCTTTTTATTTGCAAGCTCAGTGAGAACAGAAGGCATCCTAAGATCCTCAAGCGAAGGGATATTTGCATTCAGCAGACGGATGCTTGCAGCAAGCTTACCGCTCTGACGGAATACATTAACACGTTGCCTTGCACCATTTTTCAGCTCAAAGCTGAAGTCGATATCGTTGCCCTCAGTCAGCTGCTTCTCCTGCTCAGCAGTGAGTATGGAGAGGATGGTACGGTTTACTACCTGATCGCTCAGCTCGGTGTATCTGCGCAGCTCGCCGTTGACCCTCACGACTGTAGGCGCACCTACAGTAAGGTGGATATCAGAGGCGTTCATCTCACGAGCCTGCATTATGAATTCTTCAAATGTCATTATATGCTACCTTTCCTTTCGATCATTTAATCTTGAACTGGATGCCGCTTGCCGAGAAGTAAACTTCATCAGACATATTTGCAATACGCTGATTAACAGCACCGAGAATCTGCCTGTAGAGCGCAAGTCTGGGATTTTCGGGAGTTACAGAGAAACCCGTTTCTACCGTGATGATTATCATGCTGCCATCTATCTCCTCAATGCGTTCAAACATTTCGGTGACATCCTTGATGATCTTCTTCTCGATTGCCTTTTTCTTGTCATCGTCGGTCTCCTCATCGGCTTCGCACATAGCGTCAATAGTGCGCATGGTGTAAGTAGACAAGGCATCAAAAATGACAAACTTGTGATCGAAAAAGTTCTCACTGGGACTATCGGTGATGCCGGTCACTATATCCCACTCAACGCCGTTCTGCTTGTTGTCGAATTCGATACGTCGCTTTGTATCAGGATCGATGCTGTCGTTAGCACATAGATACAGCACATAGTCGCAAGCCGACAGATATGTAGCAGCCCATCTTGATTTTCCGCTGGCTGCGCCGCCCGTGATCAGTATGGTTTTGGACATTTGCAATCATTCCTTTCGTTTATTTTCATAAATAGGCATAGCCAAAACTGGCATAATAGCCAAAAACTTTGCGCAAAACGCAAAAAATCTATACATATTATATCATCTTCAATCAAAAAAGTAAAGGGCTTTTCTAAAAATATTGCATGATAACGAATACATCTTTGAAAATGCGCCTTTTTCCTTTACTTTTTCGCCACAATATGATATAATAAATATGTATGTGCATTATAAAAACAGGAGATAAAGATGATTAAATACTTCATATTCGATTTAGATGGCACCCTTGCTGACAGCATGGGCTACTGGCACAACAAGGTCAATGCCTACAAAGGCTGCAATCCAACTGAGCAGATGCTGAATGATATGCACCGATACTATACAGAAGAGATACAGCTGCGTGAGGGTGCAGTGGAGCTGCTGGAGCAGGCTAAGGCTCTCGGAATACGCTGCTGCATTGCCAGTGCGACCCTGCAATGGGTATCCGAGCCGCTGATAAAGAAAACCATTCTCGGAAAATACATGGATTTTTACATCAGCACCACCGATGTGCACGCAAGTAAGCTGAAGCCCGACATATACATCGAAGCTGCCAGAAGATTTAGTGCCGATATCAGCGAATGTGCCGTATTTGAGGATTCCGACTACTGCGCAAAGACTGCAAAAGATGCGGGCTTCTACGTCGTTGGCATATATGATGAGACCTCCGTCAAAGACGGAGACGTGCGTGAGCAGTGTGACCTCTACATAAACAGCCTGACAGATCTTCTGCCAATAAGCAAAACCTTCCGCTAATTTATTACAAAACACTCTTTTTTCTTGCATCTGACAACAAAATATGCTATACTATATTAGTTAAGGCAGTTGCCTACTAAATAAACAAATATGTGAAAGGAGCCATGATGATAAAGGAAAATCAAAAGCTGTTCAATGCAATAAATATCATCAGCGATGCAGTCATGGCTGTTTTTGCAATGATGACCTCGTACCTGCTGGTATTCCACCTTCTTGGTTTCGAGGAAAACTATGCCCTGCAAGATTATTTGAAGCTTGCAATACTGTTTATGCCTATCCAGCTGATGACATTCGGCTGTATGGGGCTTTATGACTCGTTCAGAACAAAACGCTTCACCAAAGAGCTCGAGAAACTGGTAGGTGCATTTGCAATAGACGCAGTGCTCATCATCACGATGCTGTACGTTGTGCACATCTTCAACTTCTCACGCTGGGCACTGTTCATATTCTTCCTCATCGATCTTACTATGGTTGCGCTCAAGCGCTTCATACTGAGGAAGGTGCTGAAACAATACCGTAGCAGCGGCTTTAACCTCAAAAACGTTGCTGTGATCGGCGGCGGAGAAGCTGCAAGAGAATATATCAAAACCATAAACGAGGAAAAAGAGTTTGGATATAAATTAGCAGGTTACATATCCGACGAGGAGATACCGGGGGCAAAGCAGCTGGGCTTCTACAATGATATGCTGACCGTGCTTGAGGAAAACAATTTCGATGAGGTGGTATGTGCCCTCGGAAACGATAACAAACTTCTTTCAGAGGCGGTTGAAGCGTGCGAAAAAACAGGCACTAAAATATCTGTTATACCCACAATATATAAATATATATCCTCCACACCCTCGGTCGATATGGTGGGAAGTATACCGCTCTTGAACATCAGGCGTATACCCCTCGACAATATAGGTAATGCATTTGTCAAAAGAGCGATGGATGTTGTCGGCTCATTGGTGCTGATAATCCTCACCTCACCGATAATGTTGATAAGCGCATTGATAATAAAGATAACAATGGGCGGCAAAGTAATATTCAAGCAGCAGCGTGTCGGACTTAACAAAGAGCTGTTCACCATGTACAAGCTGAAATCCATGAAGGATAATGCCACCTCCGACACCGCATGGAGCACCGATAACGACCCACGCAAAACCCGATTTGGCTCGCTGATACGAAAGCTGTCGATAGACGAGCTCCCCCAACTGTTCAACGTACTCAAGGGTGAAATGAGCCTTGTAGGCCCCCGCCCCGAAATACCCTTTTATGTCAACAGCTTCAAAGAAACCATACCGCTATACATGATAAAACATCAGGTAAAGCCCGGTATGACAGGACTTGCCCAGATAAACGGCTATCGTGGAGATACCTCGATAGAAAAGCGAATTGAGTTCGACATCCAGTATATCGAAAACTGGAACCTGTTTATGGATATCTCGATACTGCTTCGCACCGCTTTGAGCGGATTTGTCAACAAAGAAAAGCTGAAAAAGAAAAAAACTACATACGTTCCGGAGAAATATCTAATGAAAAACGAGAAAAAAATCGATATGCTGTCATTGGCTATCTTCCTGCCTGCTTTGATCGCTATCGCCATCATACCCACGATAATGCAGGCGACCTGCGTATATTCAGACCTTATCGAAAGTCAGGCACTGTTCACCGGTACTGTCGTTGAATCAACCGGTTCATATCAGATGGTCGATGTGTACTCACAGGCGAAAGCGTTCGGCATCGTTGTGATCGCAATGGTGATGCTCGGCATGGCACTGCTGTGCTGCGCATATCTCTTCAGAAAGATCGAAAAACGCTCGCTCATTTATGTTGGAGCATCAGTTGCATTCGTTGTGATGGCACTGATCTCTGCGCTCTGCTCTGACTATCGTGAGGTGGCTTTCAACGGAGTTTTCGACAGAGCCGAAGGCTTTTACACCACTGCATGCTACTTTGTGCTGTTCCTGTTCACCATGTACGCATTCAGAAAGACGCAGAATTTCAGATTTGTGGCACTGGCATTATTCGTGTGTGTCGCTATCAACGGTATCATAGGCATATTCCAGTTTACAGGCAACAATCTGGTATATGAAGATTGGTTCAGTGCCTTTGTTGTAGACCCCGATTACCGTGATGTTATGATGCTGCAAGAGGAGCAGATGACAGGCACCCTCTACGGAGCCCTTTATCACTACAACTATGTGGGCAGCTTCTGCGGACTTATCGTACCACTGTTCACCGTTATGGCGATCTTCTCCGAAAAATACTGGCAGAAGATAATATTCGCCGTATTTGATGTGCTGGCACTGTTCATGCTTTTCGCAAGCTCCGCACGAAGCGGTTTAGTTGCTTTGGCTGCCGCTGCAGTCGTTGCGCTCGTCATTTTCGGACGTGTTATCATCAGTCACTGGAAGCCTGCTCTTGTCATCGTCGGCGGTGCCGCAGTGATCTTCGTCGGTGCAAACTTTGCCCTTAACAACGCTCTGTTTGACCGTATACCATCACTGATTGAAGATGTTGTTGTATTTATCACACCATCCGATAAAAATGCAGATCTGTTCTCTACCCTCCCCATACGTGAAATAGATCACAATGCCGACGGCAGTGTTACATTTGTATCACAACAGGACGAAGTCACCATCTCTTTTGACGAGGTATCGTTGGACTACACCTTTGCCGACAGCGAAGGCAATGCAGTAGGGCTTATCGAAGGAGCAAACAGCTCTTACACATTCGATGATGATCGTTTCAAGGGCATCAGCTTCAAGCTGGAGCAGTTAGACCCCACCGCCACCCAGCAATACGACGACCTAATGACAGTATGGTTCAATAACGACACAAGCAGCAAGATGACATTCCTACTGCACAATGCAAAGCAGATACATCTCATAGATACCCGCACTGGCGAGCGTCTTATACCCGAAAATGCTGAAGCTATCGGCTTTGAGGGCAAAGAAAAGCTCGGTTCATCCCGTGGATATATCTGGTCACGCACTCTGCCAATGCTGAAAAACTGTCTGCTTATCGGCTATGGTGCAGACACCTATGCTTACGAGTTCCCTCAGAACGACATTCTGGCAAAATACTATTCCTACGGCGAGGGCTTCTTCATCACCGTCGACAAGCCTCATAACCTGTACCTGCAGATATTCTATTCGCATGGTCTGATAGCCTTTATCGCATTCCTAGTTATATGCATATTCTATCTTGTAGACTGCTTCAGACTATACGCTCTGAAAAAGACCTACCGCATAGAGCAGATATACGGCATCTCTGTAATGCTTGGTGTTGTGGGATATCTGGCATCAGGAATGTTCAACGACTCGGTAGTGTCTGTTGCCCCCGTATTCTGGGTGCTCCTCGGTGTCGGAGCAGCGCTCAACACTATCAACCGCCGCATGGATAAAGCTCCCGAGGATGCCGATATCGACGAGCCCGAGTTTGTATCCAGTGCAATAAAAGCCGAAGTCCGCACCGCCCAGAAGGACGAAAAGCTTGAGCAGGAAGCAGCAGAGCTGCTGGCAAAGATACAGGCTGACAAAAATGCAAGAAGAAAGAGCAGAACACAGAATATTACAAGGGATGACCTTGAAGCTCTGCGCATGAGCATCAGCACGCTCAGACCTGACAGCAAGCCCTCTGACAACGATACAGATAATAATTGATCAGACCCTGCTGCGGATAAAACACTATCCGCAGCAGATTTTTTAAGGAGACAACTATGATTACCGCCGACCTTCACAATCACTCCTGCTTTTCCAGCGACAGCGACGAGCTCACCGAAAACAGCGTAATAGCCGCAATTGAAAAGGGCTTGACAACTCTATGTATCACCGAGCACATGGACATGGACTACCCTACCGGAGAATTCATGCTGGATACCACCTCATACGTGGCAGAGGTCATGCGCCTCAGAGAGAAATACGCAGACAAGATAGAGCTGCTTTTTGGCGTTGAGCTGGGACTTATGGACTATCTGGCACCAAAGCTGTACGAATACGCAAAGTCCTATCCATTTGATTTCATCATCGGGTCATCACACCTTGTAGATGGCATCGATCCCTACTACCCCGGCTATTTTGACAAGCTGGGCGACTACAATGGTATACTCCGATATTTTGAGAGCATACTTGCAAACATCACCGCTTTTGATGATTTTGATGTCTACGGGCACCTCGATTATGTGGTGCGCTACAGCGAAGCTAAAACCTACCGCCCTGCCGATTATATGGAGCTGCTTGATGAGATACTTGTTAAGCTGATAAAAATGGGCAAAGGCATCGAGCTAAACACCGCAGGGCTCAAATACGGGCTTGGCTGGGCTCACCCCCATCCCGACCTGCTGCGCCGCTACAGAGAGCTTGGCGGTGAAATAATCACCATAGGCTCCGATGCCCACAAGGGCGAGCATATCGCTTACGATTTCGGAAAAGCCACCGACATTCTTAAAGCCGCAGGCTTTGAATATTACACTGTTTTCCGACAGAGAAATCCAGAATTCATTAAGCTTTAATTTCTCCATTATCAATTAAATGCAGCTTGTTATTTTGTGCAAAAAGTCAAAAATCGCCAAATCGCAAGAAAAGCTCTTGTATATTTGCGATAAATATGCTAAAATATCATCAGAGCAAAACATTCGTTAAGCTCCACTAAATCTCGGAAGGATGATTTGTATGAAAGTAACTATTGCAGCAAAAAAATTGAACATATCTCAGGCATTTACAGAATATGCCGAGCAGAAGCTCAACGCAAAGCTTGACCGCTTTTTCCCCGAGGAGGCTGACGCAAAGATCACCCTCGCTGAGCGCCGTGATATGATCATTCTTGAGCTTACAGTTAAGTATAATGGTATCATATATCGTGCAGAGCAGACAGCAAAGGATAAGAACGATGCCCTCGACGTTACTGTTGACCGCATCATCCGTCAGATCCGCAAGCAGAAGACAAAGGTGGAAAAAAGCCTGCGTGCTGATGCATTTGTAGGCCTTGAGACTGAAGCTGAGCCCGAAGAGAAGGAATTTGAAGTTATCCGCTACAAGACCTTTGAGGTGCGCCCGATGAGCGTTGACGAGGCGATCCTGCAGATGAACCTGCTCGACCACGCATTCTTCATGTTCAAGAATGCTGAAACAGGCCTTATCAATGTGGTATACCGCAGAGATGAGGGCAACTACTCAGTACTCGTACCCGAGGGCTGATATATTTTCCGTACACTATCCCCCGCAGATATCCTGTGGGGGATATCTTCATTTAATTTAGCATATTCTGCTTGACTTTAGCTTAAAACTATGATATACTATCTATAATTGAATACGAAAAGCTGTGATAAGAAACAGTAGATATTGCAACGACCTCAGAGAGGCGGCGCTTGGTGCGAGCCGCTGTCAATGCCCTATCGAACCCGTCTTTGAGCTTCGCCCCGAACAGCAACGCTAAGTAAGCGGCGACGGTCACTCCCGTTATCGAGTTGTGGCGTATATGCGCCGAAAGTGCGGAGTTTTCTCCGAATTCAGGTGGTACCACGGACTTATACAGTTCGCCCTGAGCTTTGTGTAAAGGCTCAGGGCTTTTTTGTATTCAGATATCATATTTCAGAAAGGAAGCAAAACTATGAAGCTTGAAAAATTGGTAGGCGATCGTTTCAAGGAGCGCCCCTCTGACTGCAACATCGACAGCCACGCACTTATGGTAAGAGGCGGTTATATGAAGTATGTCGCTAACGGCATCTTCTCCAGCTATATGCCCCTCAAGAGGATCACCCGCAAGATCGAGAACATCATCCGTGAGGAGATGGACGCTATCGACGGTCAGGAGGTAATGTTCCCCGTCGTTATGCCTGCAACTCTGTGGCAGGAGAGCGGCAGATACGAGAGCATCGGAAGCGAGCTGCTCCGTTTCTCCGACAGAAACAGGGCGCAGATGGTACTCGGTATGACCCATGAGGAGGCAGCCGTTCATCTTGTAAGGGAGTACGCTAACAGCTACACAAAGTACCCCTTCATGATCTATCAGATACAGACAAAGTTCCGTGATGAGGCAAGACCCAGAGGCGGTCTTATCAGAGTGCGTGAGTTCACTATGAAGGACGCTTACTCCTTCCATACCTCTCAGGAGGATCTTGAGGATTACTACTACCGCTGCCACAAGGCTTACGAGCGCATCTACGCAAGGGCAGGTATCCCCGAGGTCATCTCTGTTGCATCCGACAGCGGTATGATGGGCGGAAGCATCTCCCACGAGTTTATGCTGCTTACTCCCATCGGCGAGGACAGCATCGCTATCTGCAAGAAGTGCGGCTACCGTGCAAATATGGAGGCTGCCGACAGCATCATCGAGAATACCCGTGACGAGGTAAGCGAGGAGCTGAAGGAGGTATACACTCCCGACATCCACACCATTGAGGAGATATGCGACTTCCTCAAAACCCCCACCGACAAGAGCTGCAAGGCTGTAGTATATCAGAGAAACAGCGACGATCACTACATCGTTATCTTCATCAGAGGCGACCTCGACATCAACGAAACAAAGCTGACAAATCACCTCGGCTATGATGTTCATCCCGCAGTAATTACTGAAGAGTGCGGCCTTAACGCAGGCTACATCGGCCCCGTTGGGCTCAATGTAAACGGCGGATGCACCGTCCTTTACGACAAGTCCCTGATGAACACAAACAATCTCTCCTGCGGCGCAAACAAGGAGGAGTACCATTATACAGGTCTTGATATCTCACGTGATGTGGGAGAAGTAGAGTACATCGACCTCGCAAAGATAATCGAGGGCGGTATCTGCCCCGAGTGCGGTCAGCACGAGATCACCATCTCCAGAGGCATCGAGGTAGGAAACATCTTCCAGCTTGGCACAAAGTACTCCAAATCTATGGGTATGACCTATCTTGATAAGGACGGCAACGCTCAGACACCCATTATGGGCTGCTATGGTATCGGCGTAGGCAGACTTGCGGCTTCTGTATGCGAGGCTCACCACGATGACTACGGCCCCATCTGGCCTATGGCTATCGCTCCCTGGCAGGTGCACATCTGCGCAGTGAGAGCAGATGATGCCGAAGTAAAGGAAAAGGCAGACGCACTCTACAACGAGCTGCAGAGCCGTGGTGTTGAGGTAATCTACGACGACAGGGCAAGCGTAAGCGCAGGTGTAATGTTCTCTGACGCTGACCTGCTCGGCTGTCCTCTCCGCCTCATCGTAAGCCCCAGAAACCTCAAGGATAACGTTATCGAGATATCCGCAAGAGATAAGAGCTTCAGCGAAAAGCTCGCTCCCGAAGCAGTAGCCGACAGAGTTCAGGCGCTTATCAAGGAAATGATGGCAATCAAGGAATAATATAAATATTAAAAGGAAGCCTTTTGCGGGCTTCCTTTTTAATAATAGTCACCAACTACAAATAATAGCCACTCTGCGAAACACAAAATTATTAAACTTAATATTAATAATTTAAAAAAGCACTTGACACGACATTTAATAAATGTTATAATTGTTATACGAAAGGGTGGATACAAAATATGAAAAAATTATTCATTTTATTTGCTGTAATTCTTGCCACTACATCATTCAGCACTAATAATTACATTGAAACTGCCAATATCAACGAACCGGTCGGTGAACAAATTTCAAATGAAGAGCCAAAAGACATTAAGGTAATATATAATGACACTATCATTTCTGAAGCCGATCCCAACTATGACCCTAAAACAGGGAATGAAAATCGAGCAAAAATAGAGAAAATGTTAGAAACAATAGGCGAATATGAAAGCATTGTCTGCAACACACAAACAGGAGAGTTATATATACAAGATAACTCAAAAAAATATCAGGAAATTCAACAATCAGCCAATGGTACAACTCTATCAATTGAAGAAATTGATTCAAACTTAACTGATATTACGACACCAATGGGCATATTTGATAGAATGCAAATTACAAATGTAAATTATGCGCCCTATTGCTACACCGCCTATACAGAATCACACTTTCCCGATGGAACAATTATAGCAGGTTCAGGATTTTTCGTAGATGGAAACACCATACTAACAGCTGCCCACTTAATCTATGATGCGAACCATGGCGGATATGCTTCTGTTGAAGCATATCCTGGCGGAACAAATTCAAACTTTCCTTCACGAATTTCAGTTTCAGCCATAGCTGCAAATAATTATATAGCACAAGGCAACAATGCATATATGTATGATTATGGTGTAGTATCTTTTGGCTCAACTATGGTTGCAGGAAATTTCACACTAGCAATCCCATCTCAATCCTCAACATTAAATGCTGACAATGATTTTCTTGGTTATCCTGGGGACAAAAACAGAGGGGAATTGTGGGTAAGTTATGGTAGCATTATCAACACTGATAGTTCATTATATTTTCTTAGCGATGCTTTTTCGGTACCGGGGAATAGCGGAGGCGCAGTAATACTTCCAGAAAACATATATAAATCAATTGGAATTGTATCGGGTGAATATACCGTGAACAATGTTCCTACAGGCGATATTTTCTGTATTAGAATAAACAATTCCGTTATCAACTTTGTAAATGCCAACAAATAATTTCATAACAATTTGGAGCAAGTTTACAATATAGTAAGCTTGCTCCAGCTTTATTGTGTTAATAGTCGATGCACTATTTAATTTTTAAATCATACAAAAGCTTTGATTTGATAGACTTTAATACCCTCCGCACCGCCTCATCGACATTATCCCTGCTATCCTCCGTTTTTATCAGCATAGGAAAATTATGCTCCCCACGATACAAGTGAGTGCGGTCGGTTATTGCATGATGATACTTGTGGAAAAGCTCCTCCTCGGATAGCTCTGCGAAATCTGCCCTTTCAACTGCACAAAGCCTTGACAGAAAATCCTCCGTCACCCGCCCGATATCGTAGCTATGCTCCTCGTCGCTGACATCACGGTTAAGAAGCAATATGCGGTCTGTAGACACGGCACTTCCGTCGGTGTATTTCAGCTCCTTGTCCGTTACCTCGGCTATCACCTTGTCGTAAATGTGCTCGGAGTAATAATCATCTCCCTCACGGATAAGTACCGTAACGCTCTTCACCTTGTCACCCTTGATGAATATGTCAGTGACAGATGCATCATCAACCGCTATGCCCTCACCGCTGAAATCCATATAGTATTCATACAATCTTCCGTTTTTCGCCCTATGACTAGCACAGTAAGAGATATTGCGGGAATTTATACACTCGTTAGAGTGGTCAATGGAATACTGCACGAATGCCTCTATGCACTTTTTAAGCTCGTACAGCTCCCACTCGTTGACGGTGACACGTATGCCCTTATCCTCTCTGCCTGCATAGACCTCGTAACTCCTCTCTCCGCACACATCCGTATAGCACTTTACCGAGTAATAATCCTCGCATACCCAGTAAGTGGTGTCGTATTCCTGCTCAACTGCCCCGTTCGGGATATCGGACTTTTTGCTGTCCTCAGGCTCTACGGTCAGCGCATATTCCACCACATCCAGCAGACGGAATATAGCGGGAAAATCAAAAGCCCTTATACCGCTTACCTTCTCCCACTCGCTGCCGTTTCTGCTGTAGGTATCAAGGTCATAATAATAGTACAGGATATCCTGAGCAGTATATATTTTGCGATTTTCATCATGCCAGGGCTGAATATGTGGGTCAGAAAAGGTGAGCTTATAGCTGTCATTCTGCCACGAAAATACATCTCCCTCACGGATAAACTTGAACTCCATCATGCACCTCCTATGCTGCTTTGAATTTCTCAACTCCAACGATCACTGCACTGTCTGCCACATACTCATTTGTATTGATATGCCACACTGCACCCCTCGGAGATACTCTGAATATAATCGGCTCGCCGCCGTATTTCGTTACCGCCTTTTTGGCGAACTTCGCCGCCGACAGCGGAGATGTGGTAAAAAACACCTTGTCTATGTACTTTTTGCGCCAATCCTCTCTGAGTATCCCTGTAACGCTTGGCGGCAATATCCGCCGCTTAATGTTCAGCGCAGAGGATGTTCCGTGATAATATATGTTATGAGAACTTGTTCTCATAAGTCTGCGAAGCAGACCGCCGCTAAGCGGCGAACATATATTACAAGGTTCACTCAGCCGTCCAAATCTTTGATTTGAAAACGGCGAGTGGTTCTTATAATATTCGGGCTTCATAATTGCCTCCTTGCAAATATGTCAAGCTCCCATTCCAAGAATATTTTACCACAAATTTCTGCCTTTGTCTTTACGGCAAAGCCGTAGAACTTCATTTGTCCCTTTTGTCACGTGTCCCTAAAGTATAGATGTAGATATCGCAAAAATCACTGTGCAGATAATATTTAGTATATATAATTATTATTAAAATGGCTTTCTATATATTTCTGATACAGAAAAAACAAAACTATATATCTATGCTTAAGGACATTGTGACAAAAAGGACAAAGACTGCAAACAGCTTTATTATGCTATTTACTCTGCCCCACCCCTTTTGTAACAAACGGACAATAACGGACAAAAAGGCGCAGCTTTTATACTGCGCCTTTAATTTATAGCTCAATGCGATAGATGAGCGCATCGTCATCGCCGTAATATCCCTTCCTGACAGATATACGCTCGTATCCGAATTTTTCATACAGAGCTATTGCTGAGGAGTTTTTGCTGCGCACCTCTAAAAAGCAACACACTGCACCCTTGTCCTTCAGAGTGAAATGAAAATACTGCATCAAGCCCTCAGCAAAGTGCTGCCTGCGGAAATCAGGATGAACAGCTATCTGATACAGCTCGCCCTCGTCAGCGACAACTCTGCCGATAATAAAGCCTGTCACTCTGCCTTTATGCTCTCCGAGACAGAACACCGACAGGGGATTGTTTATCTCCTCCAGCAGCATCTCCCTTGTCCAGCTGCCGTGAAAGCAGAGCTGCTCTATCTCGTCAAGCTGTTCTATCTGCTTATCAGTGAGCGTCATACCAGTTCTTTCCCTCCTTTGCGTCAACCGTAAGAGGTACTGAGAGCTTTACAGCATTCTCCATCTCGCTGCGGAGTATCTCGGTCGCCTTTGCGCTGTCTGCCTCGGGTACTTCAACGATAAGCTCATCGTGTACTTGAAGTATCAGTCTTGCGGAAGGGAGCTCCTCTTTAAGGCGTTTATACACCTTTACCATTGCTATCTTGATGATATCGGCGGCAGTGCCCTGAATGGGAGTATTCATAGCAATGCGCTTTCCCAAAGCCTTTACGACCTTGTTTGCCGCCAGCATTTCGGGAATAAATCTGCGCCTGCCAAACATCGTCACCGCATACCCATCCTCCTCTGCACTGTCGGTGATGTGAGCCATGTATTCCTTAACTCCCGAGAAGGTGCTGAGATAGCTGTCAATATATCGCTTCGCCTCTGCGACAGAGGTACCTATATCCTTTGCCAGCGAGAACGCTCCGATGCCGTACACGATACCGAAGTTTACCGCCTTTGCACTGCGGCGCATATCCTCATCCACCCACTCTAGTGGCTGACCAAACACGCTTGCCGCCGTCTGGGCATGGATGTCTCCGCCGCTCTTAAATATCTCTATCATCGTCTTGTCATCTGCGAGGTGTGCGAGCACTCTCAGCTCTATCTGACTGTAGTCGGCATCCACCAGCACCATTCCCTCGGAGGCGGTGAAGAATTTGCGGAAGTTCCTGCCAAGCTCTGTCCTTACGGGAATGTTCTGGATATTCGGCTCAGCAGAGGATATTCTACCCGTGCGAGTTTCCGTCTGCTTAAAAGTAGTGTGCATTTTTTTATCTTCGGAAACTGCACTTTCCAAGCCCTTGATGTAGGTGTTATACAGCTTTGTCATAGTGCGATATTCAAATATCAGCGGAATTATCGGGTGCAAATCCCTGAGCGCCTCCAGCGTATCCGCATTGGTAGAGTAGCCGCCCGATTTGCTCTTTTTGCCTGCGGGAAGTCCCAGCTCCTCAAAAAGCACAACGCTTAGCTGTTTTGGAGAGCCGATATTGAACTGTCTGCCCGCCTGCGCATATATCTCCTGCTCGATAGAGGCTATCTGCGGAAGGAGTGTTTCGCCAAACTCATGGAGCGCCGTCAAATCCATCGCTATTCCGTATATCTCCATAGAGGACAGCACCTCTGCAAGAGGTATCTCTATCTCGGAGAGTATCTTGTACATACCCTCCTCGCATAGCTTTGAAAAAAGGATAATATTAAGCTCCAGAAGCGTCTGACCGATCGCTTCTGCCTTATAGGATACACCGTACTCTGCGCAAAGCCTCTCCACGCTGTAGTCGTTGGAGTTTACATTAAGGAGATATGCGGCAAGGGTGGTGTCGAAAACGACATTCTTGAGCTGTATTCCGTTCTTGATACAATGATAATACAGAGCCTTTGCATTAACAGTGCGCTTAGGAGCATCGCTTTCCAAAAATGCCTTTATATCTCCCTCATAGGTCTCACTACCCTTGTATGCGCTTACCGCATCTCCGTCAAGCACCACATCGTAGGCATTGATATCGAAATCCACCTTGTCGGGGATAACATTCCGTTTAGCAGGGGCTTTTTCAGCCTTTGCAGGTGTAGCGGATGCACCCTTTATTGGCACGGCATCAATGCCAAGCTTCTTCATGGTGGAAAACATCTCCATCTCGGTAAAAAGCTCTGCGGCTCTCTGCTTGTCGCCGCCCGAAACGGTGTATTTCTCCACATCCTCATCAACGGGAGCATATAGCTCTATCTCTCCCAACCTTCTGCTGAGCAGTGCGTTGTCCTTATCCGCTTCAAGCTTTGCACGCACGCCCTTTGTAACATCAATAAAGCCGATATTTGCATAGATATACTCGATGCTATGATACTTCTGAATAAGCGAAAGCGCAGTCTTTTCTCCGATACCCTTTACACCCGGAATATTGTCAGAGCTGTCGCCCATAAGCGCCTTTACCTCCAGCATCTCACGGGGAGTTACTCCATACACCTCAGCTATCTTGGCGGTATCGTACATCACATCGCCCTTTGTAGAGGGATAGCGTACAGTTACCCGTTCACCAATAAGCTGAAAGCTGTCACGGTCGCCCGTCAATATAACGCAATCCATCCCCTTTTCAGCCGCCGCACGGGAGAGCGTACCGATGATGTCATCGGCTTCAAAGCCCTCTGTTTCCAGCACGGTAACACCCATGGCTTTCAGCATTTCTCTTATAACAGGCATCTGCTGGATAAGCTCGTCGGGAGCTTTGTTTCGGGTGCCCTTATACTCCGCATACATCTTATGGCGGAATGTGGGAGCATCCATATCAAATGCTGCTACGACAAAGTCGGGCTTTTCCTCATTCATAACTCTGATATAGGTGCTCATAAAGCCCGTCAATGCATTGGTGAAATGCCCTCTTTTATTACTTAGCAGCTTTATCGCATAAAATGCACGAAACAGGATATTGTTGCCGTCAATTGCGAGTAATTTCATACTTTTTCCTCCAATAGGTTGCATTTATTCAACTGCTTTAATTATATCATTTCCTATATATAAAAGTCAATGCAAAAAAATATGGCGGACTGTCACCAACCCGCCCCAGACAAACGCTAAAGTGCCATCCACATCGTCACCCACTTGTCGGCAGGCACAAAGCCTAGCCGTCAATCAGCTTCCTTGTGTCCGGCACATTATCGCTTGTCAGATATTATAGTTCAAAATCTTCAAAGCCTGCAATATCTCCGCCTTCACCCTCGCCCTCGGCAAAGGTAAAGCTGTCCTCACCCATAAGCTGAGCTATGCTCTTATCGGGATTTTGCAGTGCCATATTCAGCAGCTCGATATAGTCCCTTATCATCTCACGGGGAGTGATGTTAGTCTGTGCGCCCACACGCTCAAACTCCGCCTTGATGAAAAATATCCTGTCCTCAAGCGTTATACGGCTTTCATAGCCATAAAGCCCTGCATGTATCTCGGAGAGCTTTTCGGTCAGCACCGTCATCTCCTCGTATGAAAGGGGCTGCAGCTTGATTATCGGCGCAAGCATATCATGGGTGTCGTCGGTCGCAAATCTGCCACGCTCAAGGCGAGAGCGAAGAGCCTCATAGCTGAATATACCTCTGCGATTATCCTCGATGCACTGCGGAGTGCCACCCATGATGATGCCGATATGCGAAGCCTTGCCCTGAAGCACATCGTTATACATCATCAGTATCTTTTCATAGTTGTTTTGACGGGTGACAGAGTGGGGTATCTTCATTATATTCACAAGCTCGTCTATCATCACCACAAGCCCCTTGTAGCCTGCACTCACAAGGAACGAGGTCAGCAGTTTGATATAATCGTACCAGTTCTCGTCATTGATAACAACATTGATGCCTAAGTCCTGCTTTGCCTCTGTTTTGGTGGAATACTCGCCCCTCAGCCACTTGATGACATAGCCCGTCTTAGCCTCATCTCCGCTTGTATATGCCTTGTGATAGGTGTTTATCACCTTAGCAAAATCAAAGCCATGTACCATATCCTCAAGGGAGCTTATCTTAGTGTATATCTTCCTTTCGACAGCGCTGTCGAAGAACGGGTTTTCGGGAGAAGTGCCCTCTGCAATCACATCGGTACGTATTCCCGTTATCCACTTTTCAAGGATCAACGAAAGCGCACCGCCGTCGGGCTTAGTCTTTACCGACATATTGCGCATAAGCTCACGATAAGTGGCAAGACCCTGTCCCTTGCTGCCCATAAGGCGGCGCTCGGGAGAAAGATCAGCGTCGATGACTACAAAGCCCCTGTCCATAACGTGCTGTCGCATAGTCTGGAGAAGAAAGCTCTTACCGCTGCCGTAACGTCCCACGATAAAGCGGAAGAATGCACCGCCATCCTCTGCGATATCCACATCGTGGAGCAGAGCGTTTATCTCGGCAGTTCTGCCCACCGCAATATAGCCAAGCCCCGTACGGGGAACTACACCGCCCTTGAGAGCATTGATTATGCCTGATGCTATCCTCTTTGGTACTACCATTCTAAGCCCTCCTTCAGTTGTATATAGGCAGGAAGCTGAAGCCTCCCGCCCATAAGTCAAATATTACACATAATACTGCGCCTGCGCAGCGAACATCTCGGCATAGATGCCATTCTGCTTATGCACAAGCTCATCGTGAGTACCAAGCTCCTTTATGGTGCCCTCGCTGAACACCGCTATCCTGTCGCAGAATTTACAGCTTGAAAGCCTGTGAGAAATATACACTGCAGTCTTACCGCCCACAAGCTCATTGAACTTGCAATATATCTCATACTCCGCAACGGGGTCAAGAGCCGCTGTCGGCTCGTCCAGAATAACAACGGAAGCGTCCTTGTAGAGAGCTCTAGCTATCGCCATCTTCTGCTGCTCACCGCCCGAGAGCTGAACTCCGTCACGATCAAACTGACGGAACATCATCGTATCTCTGCCCTTAGGGAGAGAATTTATCTTGCCGAGAAGCCCAACCTTATCGAACATCTCGTCTACTTTTTCAGTGCTGTCATCCTTTCCGAGAAGGATATTGTCCTGCGCACTGAATGCAAGCAGTCTGAAATCCTGAAAGACGACGGAAAACAGCTTCATGTACTCTTCATAGTCGTAATCACGGATATTGACACCGTCAAGCAGTATCTCACCCTCATCCACATCATAAAGACGGCAGAGCAACTTGATAAAGGTAGTTTTTCCTGCGCCGTTGAGCCCTACGACTGAAAGTCGTTCGCCCGCTTTAAGAGTGATAGAAACATCTCTGAGCACCTGTACCTTTGTATTAGGGTAGGAGAAGCTCACATTCCTGAACTCTATCTCATGGGGCTTAGAGAGGTCGTCTACCCTCTTGTCACCTTTTTCAAGCATCGGGGGATATTCCATCAGCTTTACTATCTCATAGCCGTAGTTACAGCGTTTTACGATATCCTGTGCGCCAAAAACAACTCCCTGTAACGAGCTGTTGAGAACTCCGCCTGAAGTTGTCAGCTGCGAGAATACACCGATAGAGATATGACCGAGTATCGCCAGCGCACCGAGATAAAGATATGTGCCGAAATCCCTCAGCGCACCGATGATAACATCGATGATATCCAGCGGATAACGCTCGTCTGCCTTCTTTTTGAAGAACGCATTGAGCCGCTGCATCTGCTGCTCCGCCCTTGCCACAAGAGTTGCCGCTGCACCGTAAAGACGTACATCCTTGCCGAAACGGAAATCCTCTATCTCGTGGGTGACATACCACAGCACACGGTTGATGTTTGCGAGGTCTCCGAAATACTTGACCTCAATCTTGTTCTTTTTTGCGTTGATAAACGTTGATACTGCCAACAGCACACCGATTATCAGCAGCAGCCACGGAGCGTTAATAGCAAGCACCGCAACCACACCGAATATCTTGATGGCATTCTGAATTATCAGGAAGAATGCCTTTGCTATGCCGTGAATACCGCCTGACCAATCCTTGCCCTCTCTTGCCTTGTTTATCTGGTCAAGGCATTCCTTGTTTTCGGTAAGAGCGAAGTCGATGTTCATACAGCGGTCTGCTATCTGCTCTGCCTGAAAATTCAAGAACTTATCCTCATACTTTTCAAGGTGGATAGTTATCTGAGAGTTGATGAGCCCGATGATAACATCCAGACCCACCATCAGCGCAGCATAGGTGATTATAAGCTGCACATCACGCTGCTCAGCGCACAAAGCGTCCACCAGCAATGGCAGCAGAAAGATATCCACGAACGGCAGAGCCGCCGCAATCACCACATTGAGCGCAGAAAGAATAAAATACGCCTTATCGAACCGCCACGCTATCGGGAAGAAATATTTCAGTGTTTTGAAAACTACTCCCTTCTGCTTAGCCTTTGCATGGTCGTTCTTGCTTACATTATTGATATCAGGCATGAACAACACCTCCCTCCGCATTTACAGAAACAGGTGTTTCACTGCCATCCTCCACATAATACTGCGCCTGCACTCTGAACATATCCGCATAGGCACCGCCCCTTGCAAGCAGCTCGTCGTGAGTGCCATGCTCCACCATCTCGCCAGCTACGAACATCGCAATAGTGTCGCAGAAGCGTGTGGAGGAAAGTCGGTGAGAGATATACACAGCAGATTTCTCGCCTATCATGCCGTTGAAGCTCTGATAAAGGCGATATTCCGCAAGGGCATCCAGTGCTGCTGTAGGCTCGTCAAGCACTACGACGGGAGAATTCTTATACAGTGCCCTAGCCAGTGCAAGCTTCTGCTTTTCGCCGCCCGAAAGGTCTACTCCGTCGTCGTACAGCACCTTTAACAGCTCGGTATCCATACCACTAGGGAGCTTATCCAGCTTGTCGCCCATACCCGCAGCACGGAGATACTCCTCCGCCTTTGCCTTGTCGGTATCCTCAGCGACTGTCATAGAGATGTTCTCAGAAATAGGGAATGCGAACACCTCCACCTCCTGAAAGGCGGGAGCAAACAGCTTGAAATACTCATCTCTGTCAAACTCACGGATATCGATGCCGTTACAGAGAATCCTGCCCTCCGTCACATCATAGAGCCTGAGGAGCAGCTTTATAAAGGTAGTTTTGCCTGCACCGTTAAGTCCTACTACAGCAAGCCGCTGACCTGCCTCAAGAGTAAGGTTGAGATTTTTGAGCGCATAGGTATCCTGACCCTTGTATTTAAATGATACATTCTCAAATTTGAAAGTATATCTGTCACTTTTCGGTATTGGAGTGGTCTTTTTGCCCTCGTCACCGAAGGAGATATCCATAAATGTACGGAAATCATCCATTCTCGATGAACGCTCTCTCATACCTCCGACGCTCTGCAAAAACGCATTTATGCTTGCAGACATGGTCACCGCACTGCCAACATACAGCGTAAAATCGCCTATGCTCATACCGTTGAACAGCATATCATATATCATCCAACCGTAGATTATAACATTGCGCACCAGCGATATACCTGAGGAAAATGCACTGTTGTACTGCCAATAGGTACGGCTCTGCACCCAACGCTGAAGCTCCTCGGCATTTACCTCCTCGTGCTTTTTGTTGAGCCAGTTCTTCATGCCATAAAGGCGGATATCTTTAGCATAGGTGAAGTCTGTGGAAACGGTCTGCATATACTCCAGCCTGCGCCAGGTACCGGCCATTGCGTCCCACATTACTTCCTTGTCCTTTAAACGGATATAATCGAAATACTCAAACTGTATAAGCGACAGCACAAGTATTATCACCACCAGCCACACATTTAATGTGGAGATGATACTGACAGCCGTAATAACAGCAGTGAACTGTATCATAAACTGCCACATATCACGCATTAAGCCCTCAACACCGCCATACTGAAAGCCCGTAGCTCTCTTCGCCTTCTGCAGGCGGTCTAGCATATCCGGAGTTTCAAGCTGTTCATACTCCATACGCATCGACTTTGCAATACGCTCCTTTGTCAGCTTTAAGCGGGTAAAAGTAAAGCCAAGGTCTAAATTTTTCGTCACAAGCGTATTAAGCCACATCATCAACAGCTCCACCGCCGTAGTGCCGATTATCAGATACAGCAGAGGCATTATATCCTTTTCAGGGAGTGCCGCCTGCTGCTCTATCATATCGATAACGAGCTTGCTTATGATAGTCCAGATGTAGGACATCGAAGCGCCCGTTATTCCGCCGAGTATCAGATAAAATATCATCGATTTGCGATATTTCAGATACGCACGGATGATGTACATGCAGTTGCTGATCACTCCATACTCGTGATGGAGCTCATCAGTCTGCTCTTTCTTTTTTGGTTTGTAAATAAACATTTCTTTTCGTACCGTACAGACGGCAGGAAAACAAACGCCATGCCTGACGGCATGAGATAATGTCGTCAGGCATTTGGAGCGATCAGATCTCTACATCAGCGCCGTAATCTACGCCGTCTATTCCAAATCCAAACAGCTCGTAGAAGTCTGCCCAATAGCCGTCAATATCAGTGTATTCCTTGAAATTGTCAGCATTGAGAGCATCCCACAGCTTTGTTACCTCGTCCTGCACCTCGGGCTTCATCTCCCAGTCGTCAAGACGGATCCTTCCTTCTGCGTCAACAACAGGCTCGCCCGCATACAGCTTTTCAGCGAACAGACGATACATCTGCTCGATGCAACCCTCGTGAAGCTTCTTCTCCTTCATTACCTTGTAGAGGATGGAGATATACAGCGGAACTATCGGAATAGCTGCGCTGGACTGTGTTACAAGTGCCTTGTTGACAGAAATGTACGCTTTAATGCCGCTGTCGGAGTACTTCTCCGTCAGCTTCTTTGATGTTTCAAACAGATGTGCCTTAGCTCTGCCGATGGAACCTTCAAAATACATCGGATGTGTGAGCTTGGGGCCGATATAGGAATATGCAACGGTAACGGCGTTATCCTCGATAGCATCGGCAGCCTTGAGAGCGTCTATCCACGCCTCCCAATCCTCGCCACCCATAACCTTTACGGTAGCGTTGATCTCGTCCTCAGTTGCAGGCTCGATAGTGATTTCAGAAACGGTGTTATTTCTGAGGTCAATGGTCTTGTTGGTGTAACTCTCGCCTGTTGTCTTGAGTACGGAGGAATAGGTAACATCTCCGACAGTCCTTCTGGGGGCTGCCAAGCTGTATACTACCATATCAACCTTGCCTAAGTCGGATTTGATGAGGTCGATGACCTGCTGCTTGCACTCTGCGGAGTTTGCATCGCCGTTTACAGTCTTGGCATAAATACCATCAGCATTTGCAAACTTCTCGAAAGCCTTGGTGTTATACCAACCGGATGTGCCGGTTCTGGTATCACTGCCCTCACGGTCAAACATAACGCCGATGGTAGCAGCACCGCAGCTATAAGCGGCAGAGATGCGGCTCGCAAGGCCGTAACCCATAGAAGAGCCTACAACCAGCACCTTTTTAGGGCCGTTCTCGGTCTTGGGCTGAGCCTTTACATAATCGATCTGCTGCTTAACGGCAGCCTCGCAGCCAACGGGATGTGCAGTTGTGCAGATAAATCCTCTTACCTTCGGTTTAACTATCATAATTTTTGATAAACTCCTTTCTTAATGCGGAAAGATACGGCTTTTCTCCTACACGGCGGAGAAGCGGATATCTCTCCTATGTCCAATAGTTACTTTAAATATAAAGCGTACATCTTTTATTTTATCATAATTATTTCCATTTATCAAGTAAATAACAGGACAATTACGCAAAAATGTCGAAAAAATATTTTCGGATGTGTATTTTTCGCCCGTTTCGGAGCAGAATAATCGTTGTCAGCCATTCAACTGATAAAATTTCTGCCGCAATTTGAGTTTTTTTGAAAAAAAGTGCTTGACAAATCAAAACGTGTGTGATATAATAATTAAGTCGTAAAGATACTGGGGTGTAGCCAAGTGGTAAGGCAGCGGATTCTGACTCCGCCATTTCGAGGGTTCAAATCCTTCCACCCCAACCAAAAGACTTGTACATCTGTACAAGTCTTTTTTTATTGCCAAAATGTGCGGGATGTGGTATAATATAGGAAATCGGATAGACCGATAAATAAGAATTTGACGGTCAATTCTCACTCTACCATAGGTTTACTTCTCCTCACTAAACCAATGGTAGGTGTGTTTTTTTCTCCAAACAATCTATACTGAAAGTGAAAGGAGGCAGCCTATGAATCAAATAAAAATCGGAAGATTTATTGCCGAGTGCAGAAAAAAGGCAAACTTAACACAAATGCAGTTGGCAGAAAAACTGGGTATCACCGATAAAGCAATATCCAAGTGGGAACGGGGCATCGCAATGCCCGATACTTCGATAATGCTTGAACTGTGTGATATTCTTTGCATCAGTGTAAATGAATTATTAAGTGGGGAGAAAATCAATATGGAAAATAGCAATCAGAAAAACGAACAGCTTTTGCTTGATATGGCGAAAGAATTGGAAAAGAAAAACAAAACAATTTGGTCTTCTATGTGGGCAATTATGATT
>JAZPZN010000109.1:0-28811 GCA_045544715.1 Oscillospiraceae bacterium
AGATTTCTTGTCTTCCTAAGACCGCTTGGCCTCCGACTTGGAGGAAAAACAAATGGCAGTAGTATCTATGAAGCAGCTTCTCGAAGCTGGCGTACACTTTGGTCACCAGACCAGAAGATGGAACCCTAAAATGGCTCCCTACATCTTCACAGAAAGAAATGGCATCTATATCATCGACCTGCAGAAGACAGTTAAGAAGCTCGACGAGGCTTACAACTTCATTCATGAGGTTGCAGCTAACGGTGGCGAGGTACTCTTTGTTGGTACCAAGAAGCAGGCATCTGATTCCATCAAGGAAGAGGCACTGCGTGCAGGTGCTCACTATGTAAACGCTAGATGGCTCGGTGGTATGATGACCAACTACAAGACCATCCAGAGAAGAATCGCTCGTCTTGAGCAGCTCCACGCAATGGAGAACGACAACACATTTGATCTGCTCCCTAAGAAGGAAGTAGTTAAGCTGAAGCTCGAGATCGAGAAGCTTGAGAAGTTCCTCGGTGGTATCAAGAACATGAACAAGCTGCCCGGCGCACTGTTCATCGTTGACCCCCGCAAGGAGAAGATCGCAGTAGCAGAGGCTAAGAAGCTCGGTATCCCCGTAGTAGCTATCGTTGATACAAACTGCGATCCCGATGAGATCGACTATGTTATCCCCGGTAACGACGACGCTATCAGAGCTGTAAAGCTCATCGCAGGTGCTATGGCTGACGCTATCATCTCTGCAAAGCAGGGTACAGTAGAGGCTGAAGAGGCTCCCGCTGAGGAAGCAGCTGAGTAATTATATATTTACAGTAATTAAGACTTGCAAAGGAGAATGTAAAATGGCTAATATTACAGCAAAAGACGTAGCAGAGCTGCGTGATATGACAGGCTGCGGCATGATGGACTGCAAGAGAGCTCTCGTAGAGGCTGACGGCAACAGAGATGAGGCTGTTAAGATCCTGCGTGAGAAGGGCCTTGCTAAGGCAGCTAAGAAGGCTGGCCGTATTGCAGCTGAGGGTATCGTTAAGGCTAAGGTAAGCGGCAACAATGGTGTTATCGTTGAGATCAACTGCGAGTCCGATTTCTGCGCTAAGACAGATAAGTTCCTTGACCTTGTTGAGACCATTGCTGATACTATCCTTGCTAATGATGTAGCTGATGTTGAGGCTCTTAAGAACTGCACAGTTGCAGGTGGCACTCAGACAGTTGCTGATTATATGACCGAGAAGGTTGCTACTATCGGTGAGAACATGAACATCCGTCGTTTCACAAAGATGGACGGTGTGCTTGTTCCTTACATGCACGATGGCGGCAGACTTGGTACACTGGTTAAGCTTTCTACCGACAAGGCTGACGATGCACAGGTACTCGAGTGCGGTAAGAACGTTGCACTGCAGATCACTGCACTGAACGCTCAGTATATCTGCCAGGGCTGCATCCCCGCTGAGAAGGTAGCAGAGGAGAAGGCTGTTCAGTCTGCTCTTGTTAAGAAGGAGAATGAGGAGTCCAAGAAGCCCAAGCCCGAGAACGTACTTGACAAGATCGTTGAAGGTCGTATGAGAAAGTACTTTGAGGAAGTATGCCTTATGGATCAGTCCTACTTCAAGGATGATTCCATGACCATTGCAAAGTATGTTGAGTCTGTTGCTAAGGCTGCAGGCGCAACTATCGATATCGTAGAGTTCGTTCGTTACGAGCGTGGCGAGGGTATCGAGAAGAAGGCTGACGACTTTGCAGCTGAGGTTGAGGCTATGGCAAAGGGCAACTAATTGCCACAGTTATACAAATAATATTGCGGCGGAGCATATGTTCCGCCGCATATTGTTTTTTTGTATGATTTTTATCATATTTTTTAATCTTGTTTGTTAATTGTGACAAAATACATATATCAATTTTGGCATATTTATATCTTGATTTTTTTAACACAAAGTTATATAATTGATAATGTAATAGTACATCTATGTGTTGTACAATTATATCATTTATTTTATATGGAGGTTTTTACAATGAAGCTCACAAAGATTCTTGCAGCTGCTTCTGCTGCAGTTGTTGCAGCTGCTGCTCTTGCAGCTACTGCTGGCGCATATAATGCGTATCTCGGTTTCCAGACAAACCCTTACTCCTTCCGTAATGCATTTGACGATGCTACATACGGTCTTAACTCCGGTTATTTTGATAACGTAATCGTTTGGGGTAGCGGTGATGATCCTTCCACAACATTCCCTGATCACGCTGATTACTTCGATTGGGATATCGAGGCTTATGTAATGGACGGCGGCTTTACAGATGCTGTTGTTAATGGTGATGGTACATACACTGTATCTTCCGATGCTTTTGATTGGGCTATGGACGGTGCTTCCGGCTTCAACCTGATCTTCGTAAGCACAGACATTCCTTCTACTGCTACTGTAACAAGCGCTACTCTTTATGTAGACGGTGTTGAGCAGATGACAGTTGCTAACCCTGTATGCGAGGATAAGGATACAATCCAGTTCAACCTCTGCAACATCTGGAACCCCGATCTCGAGGCTTACACAGGTGCATATCCTACAGAGTCTATCTCTATCGAGTTCACAGTTGAGGGCCTCGGCGGCGGTGCTGCTGCAGAGACACCTGCTGAGACTCCCGCAGGCGACAAGACTTCTCCCGACACTGGTGTTGAGGGTGTAGCTGTTGTTGCTGGTGCTGCTATTGTAGCTGCTGGTGCAATGCTTCTCTCTAAGAAGAGAAAGTAATCTCTGATCTAACTTAAATTCGCCCCCGAGATATCGGGGGCGTTTTTGCATTTGTACATGATTTTAAGAGTTGATAGCTCGTATTTGAAACATGAATTTCCCCCACCTGTTGGTGGGGGAATAGCTATGCGATTTACGCAAGAACATTAAGTACAGTGCCTTTTCCGTCAGGAGAGGGCATATTGTCAAGCATCTCGGTAATAGCTTCCATGCTTGCCTCGGTTGCTTCCATGCTCTTTTTCATCATGCCGACTGAAACAGATGACTGGATATTCTGCATTGCCATAGCCATTGACATAGCTGCGATCTGCATTTCCATAAAATACGCCTCCTTGCATTTTTTATTATAATATACCATATATTTTGATATTTGTCAAGACATTGGTGTGTGTCGTGCTGATAAAGTTGTTTTTTAAAAATTGTATATTTTCTACAAAATGGATTGACTAAACAACTCATTTGTGGTACAATAAATAATGTATAAATATATGGATTTACAGAAAGCTATAGATTTCTCTGTAATATCTGCGGTTAGGATTGATAAATTTGAATAAAGGAAAAATAATAGTTTTAGAGGGCCTTGATGGCTGCGGAAAATCAACACAGCTTGAGCTTGCGGTAAAGGCTCTGCGTGATAGCGGCGAGGACGTGCGCCTCATCAGTTTTCCGAATTACGAGTCTCACAGCGGTGCACTTGTTTCTGACTATCTCAGAGGAGATATCCCCTGCGACGGAGAGGTAGGTGCTTATGCCGCTGGAAGCTTGTATGCAGTTGATCGCTACATCAGCTACACAACTGACTGGAAAAGTGATCTTGAAGCTGGTAGGACGATTGTCAGCGGTCGTTATACTACCTCAAACGCCATATATCAGATGACAAAGCTGCAGCCTGACGAGCGTGACGGATATCTCAACTGGCTCTGGGATTATGAGTACAACAAGCTTGGTCTCCCCGAGCCTGATATCGTAATCTTTCTTGATATGCCGCTTGAGGTTTCGCAGAAGCTTCTCTCAAAGCGTTACGAGGGCGATGAAAGCAAGAAGGATATCCATGAGAGCAATCTGGATTTCATGCGTCGCTGTCGTGAGAGTGCCCTGTATACAGCCGAAAAGTGTGACTGGAGATTGATAAACTGCTCAGATGGTGAATTACCGCTGCCGATCTCCGTGATACACGAAATGATAATGCAGACCATAAAGGAAACAAATAGATAAATGTTAGAATTCAGAAGAATTGAGATAACTGATAAGCCTTGGATCGATGCTGCTTTGCGCTTTGCTCAGTACAGGGGTTGTGAGTATACCTTTGGCAACAATTTTGTGTGGCGAAATGTATACAACACTGAAGTGTGCAGCTATATGGGCAGCTATTTTATCCGATTTTCCTCGGCAGACGGGGTGAAATACGGGCTTCCATCGGGCAGCGATTCGCTGCCGGTAGAGCAAAGCATAAAGGTGCTTGAGCAGCATTGCCGTGAAGCAAACGAACCTTTCTTGCTATATTCCAACCGAGATGTATTAGAACAGGTAGTCCTTTCTATGTATCCGAATGCGGAGTACACCTATAACCGTGATTCAAGTGATTATATTTACCTTGCTGAAGATCTGGCGGAGCTGAAAGGGAAAAAATACCACTCAAAGCGCAATCACCTCAATCGCTTTTATGAGAATGATTGGAGCTTTGAGCCGCTTACTGCTGACAATATGACCGAGTGTATCGCTATGAACGACCGCTGGTGCGCTGAGAATCTTGATGAATGTCCAACGTGCGATGATGAGGAGCGAAAGAGCAAGGAGGATGAGACCTGCATCGTCAGATGCAGCTTCAAATACTTTGATAAGCTTGGCTATACAGGCGGAGTTCTTCGTGTTAACGGCGAAGTGCAGGCATTCACTTTTGGTGAGCCGTCAGCGGATGACACCTTTGTTGTGCATGTTGAAAAGGCACTGCGTGAGTTTCAAGGAGCTTACACGGCTATAAACCGTGAGTTTGTGCGCTCTCTTGGCGGCAGATACAAATATATCAACCGTGAGGAGGATACAGGAGCTGAAAATCTGCGCAAGGCTAAGCTTTCCTATCATCCTTTGCGGCTTGAGGATAAATTTGATATATTGATAAAATAAACATTTGGAGGAAATGACATGATATATGTTTTTATGGCAGACGGCTTTGAGGAGATCGAGGCTATTGCCCCTGTTGATATTCTTCGCAGGGCGGAGAAGGATGTTGTTACAGTAGGCATCGGCAGTGATGCAGTAAGAGGCTCTCATGGCATTATGATGCTTTGCGATATCACCGAGATGCAGGTGCAGCTTGATGAGCGACTGGAGATGATCATACTCCCCGGTGGTATGCCCGGTACTCTTAATCTCGAGAAGAATGCGGTCGTACAGGCGGCTATCGATTATTGCGTAGAGCACGATGTTCCTATTGCTGCAATCTGCGCAGCTCCCTCTATTCTTGGTAAGAAGGGCCTGCTCAGTGGAAAAGAGGCTATCTGCTTCCCTGGATTTGAGAAGTTTTTGGATGGAGCGACAGTATCTGATAAGAGAGTTGTCACCGATGGCAGCATAACTACAGGTGTGGGCCCAGGTGCATCTGTTGAGTTTGGATTGCGTCTCACCGAGATACTCTGCGGCAAGAAAGAGGCTGACCGCATTGCGGCAGGAATGCAGTGCGAGAAGTAAAGAAAGCACTCCGCAAGGAGCTTATCTCTCGCCGCCGTAGTATGGATACAACGATCAAGCAAGCAGCTGATACAGCCATATTTCAGCTTGTCAAGCCTCTTCTTGATGAGGCAGATATGGTGCTGACATATATTTCCACGGAAATAGAGGTAGATACACGTCAGCTCATGCGATACTGCTTTGATAATGGCATCGCAGTTGCAACACCCGTTTCGGGGGTAAGTGAGCTTGCATTTTATCCTGTTTCGGGGTTTGATGATGTGGCAGAGGGCAGATTTGGTATTTTAGAGCCTGTCCGCCGATCACATACGGTTACTGTTACTGAGCGCACGCTATGTATAGTTCCTGCGCTTTGCGCCGATGGCGAGGGTCTGCGACTTGGCTATGGCAGGGGATACTATGACAGGTTTTTATCGACATTCAGCGGAAAGAGTGCGATACTCTGTTATAGCAGATTCAGGCGAGATGTGCCGTCAGAGCCTCATGATAAGCGTGCAGACATTACCATATTTGAAAATGAGATCACATATACAAACAGAACAAATAAGGAGGCTTAGTCAATGAGCGACGACCTTTTTAATAATGACACAGGCTCTACTCAGGAGATCGATAGCATACTTACAGATTACAACAAGATCGCTGAAAGCCACGGTATTACTCCGAGAGAAGAGTTTACTGACATGAACACCACCGAGGATACCGAGCGTACCCGATTGATGGAGCCTGTCAGCACTCCTCACCCTTCCTATAGCGAGCCCGATGAGAGTCATCCTGTAAAAAAGCGCAGAAGACGCAGAAAAAAGAAAAAGCAGACTAACCACACCCGTACTATGGGGCAGATCTTTCTTGGAGTCGTGCTGTCGGTATGCGCCATCGGAATCGGTACTTATCTTGCAGTGCAGGTCATCATCGGCATGATGGATTTTACAGGTATGGCAAAATCCTTCCATGAGGAGGAGATCGTTATCACCGAGGATATGGGCACCGATGATATAGCCGATCAGCTTTATGAAAAGGGCATTATCAAGATGCCTGCGCTTTTCAAGTCCTATCTGAAGATAGCCGATGAGGAAAATGGCTTCCTTAACGGTGATTTTATCGTAAAATCTACCATGTCCTATGGTAACATCATCGACACCCTAAAGACCGTCAAGACCTACACTGAGACCGTAACTGTAATGATCCCTGAGGGCTACACTGCTGAGCAGATAGGCGACCTGCTTGAGGAAAACCTTGTCTGCCGCTCCGAGGATTTCCTGATGTACTACAAAACAAAGCTAAACAAGTACGATTTTGAGGAGCAGATAGAGGACGAAAAAACACGCTACCTTGCGTTAGAGGGCTATCTTTTCCCTGACACCTACGAATTCTACGTTATCGATGATCTTACCGAGAAGCCCGATATGGATACTCTCGATTATGCAAAGCAGGCTGCTGATAAGATGTATGCAAACTTTGAGAGCAAGATCACTCGTAAGATGCAGGCACGCATGGATGAGCTGGGTCTCACCCTTGACGAGGTGATAACTCTGGCATCGCTTGTACAGTGGGAGGGTACAAATCCCGATAATATGTCGGTAGTATCATCTGTATTCCACAATCGTCTAAAGGATATCGGCACATTCCCGCAGCTGCAGTCAGATACCACCTACACATATATTGATGAATATATCACACCCAACATTCCCGAAGGTCAGCAGGAGCTGTTTGATGAGATAATCCTTGCATACGATACCTACCAGTGTGTAGGAATCCCTGCAGGCCCTATCTGCAATCCGGGTATGGATGCCATCAATGCAGTGCTGTATCCCGAGGAAACAAACTACTATTACTTCCTTGCAAGCAGCGACGGAGTATTCTACTATGCAACTACAAATGAGGAGCACGAGCAGAATATCATCGATGCGGCACTTCGTGAAGAGGAAGAATAAACATTCACTACAATTGGCTGATAAGCTCAGCCAATGGGGAGGAAGAATTGAGCATAAACAGAAAACTTGAGCTGCTTGCCCCTGCAGGCGATGAAGAGTGCCTTATTTCTGCCCTTGATTACGGCTGCGATGCCGTGTATCTGGCAGGTAAGACCTTTGGCATGAGGGCAGGTGCAAAAAACTTTGACATTGAGGGTTTAAGGCGAGCTGTAGAGCTTGCCCATGCACGAGGGGTCAAAGTATATCTCACCTGCAACACCATACCGCTCAACGACGAGCTGGAGCAGTTTCCGCAGTTCATATCTGAGGCACAGGCTGCTGGTATCGATGCAGCCATAGCCTGCGACCTCGGCGTTATATCCCTAATTAAGGAGCATGCCCCTGGACTTGAGCTGCACATCTCCACGCAAACGGGAGTTGTCAACTACAAGACCGCACAGGAGCTCTACAAAATGGGAGCAAGGCGGATAGTGCTTGCAAGAGAAGTCGGGCTTGAGGACATCCGCAAGATAAGGCAGAATATCCCCGATGATATGGATATCGAGGTGTTCGTACATGGTGCAATGTGCGTCAGCTTTTCGGGAAGATGCCTTATATCCGAGTATCTGGTAGGCAGAAATGCCAACCGTGGCGAGTGCGCCCAGCCCTGCCGCTGGGGTTACTATCTGATGGAAGAGAAGCGTCCAAATCAGTTTTACAAGGTGTTCGAGGATGAAAAGGGAACATATATCCTCAATGCGAGGGATATGTGCATGATTGAGCATCTTGACGACTTGATAGATGCGGGAGTTACCAGCTTCAAGATAGAGGGAAGGGCAAAGTCTGCGTACTATGTTGCGCTCACTGTCAACGCTTACCGTGCTGCGCTTGATGCCGTAATGAGCGGCGAAAAGCCTCCGCAGTGGGTTCTTGACGAGGTGAACAAGATAAGTCACAGACCATATTGCACTGGCTTTTTCTATGGCAAGCCCACTGATGGTTCAGCAACACAGGATCCTTCTGTTGTCACGAACGGCGGACAGTATTTCGCTGACAGCGGATATATGAGGGAGTACGATTTTGTTGGAACTGTTGATCGCTGCGAAAACGGCACGATGTATCTTACCCAGCGCAATAATTTCAGGCTTACTGACGAGCTTGAGATATTAGCACCGGGACAGGAGCCGATAAGATTTGCTCCTGCAGTTATGTACAATGCAAACGGCGAGGAGATCGAGGTCGCCCGTCATGCCACTGAAAAGCTCACGATCCCATCGGATATAGTTGTAGCGCCACATTCCATTTTGCGCAGACTTGTAAGACCTAACGGTTAAGAGAGGTAATAAATATGAGTGTACAGGAGTTCAAATGCCCTGCCTGCGCTGCTCCCCTTAAATGGGGCAGCGGTGTGCAGAAGATGAAGTGCGAATACTGCGATAATACATACGATATTGATACTATGCTTGAGTTCACCGCTGAGGAGGCTGAAAAGCCTGTTGAGGAATACTCATGGAAGCCCTATGAGGACATTGGCGAGGTCACCGATGGAATAAAGAGCTACATCTGCAAATCCTGCGGCGGCCAGATAACAGGTGAGGAAACAACAGCAGCGACTCAGTGCCCATATTGTGACAGTCCTGTTGTACTTGACAACAACGTTAGCGGAATGTTGAAGCCTGATATCGTTATCCCCTTCAAGGTGGATAAAGAGGCAGCTATGAAGGCACTGGGTAATTTCTGCCTGCACAAGCCGCTTCTGCCTAAGGATTTCGTGTCTGAAAACCGTCTGCAGGAGATAACGGGTCTTTACGTTCCATTCTGGCTGTTTGATGCCGAGGCAGATGCAAAGATACGTTATGAAGCTACCAAGACAGAGCATTGGACCGAGGGCGACTATGATGTTACCCGTACCAACTATTTTATGGTCATCCGTGAGGGTGGCGCAGCATTTGACTTTGTGCCAGTTGACGGCTCCGAAAAAATGGACAATGCTTATATGGAGGCTATCGAGCCTTACGATATGAGCGAGGGTGTCGAGTTCAACATGGCATATCTGTCGGGCTTTGTTGCGGATAAATATGATATTTCATCTGATGACAGCAAGCCCAGAGCTAATGAGCGTGTTAAGGCTGGCATTGAGATGCTGATGCGACAAACAGTAACAGGCTACGACTCGGTCGTTGCGCAGAACACATCTGTAAAGCTTACAGAGGGCAATATCAGCTATGCGATGATGCCCGTATGGATACTCAGCACAAAGTATAAGGATAAGATCTATCGTTTTGCTATGAACGGACAGACGGGCAAGTTTGTAGGTGAACTACCTGTAAGCTGGGGCAAATTCTGGGCATATTTCTTCGGTATCACCGCAGGAGTTACTCTTATAGCGAGCCTTATTCAAGGCTTTTTACTGTAAGGAGGGATGACGATGAAAAAAATAGTATCTGTTATTTTTTCTGTTATCGCTGCAGCGGTAATGTGCTGCACCGCCTCTGCGCAGTGCAGTGATAAAGTCATCGACAATGCGGGTCTGCTTTCCGATACTGAGGAAGCCTCTCTTGAAGCTACGATAAATGGCATGGTAGAGGAGTATGGAGTAGATTTTCTTATCTACACCACCAACACCCTTGATGGCAAGGACATTGCTGATTATGCAAGGGATGTCTACAACTCTCAAAACTGCGGAGTTGGCTCGGATAAAGACGGTGCAATACTCGTTATCTCCATGGAAAACAACAAGGTAAGGATATCCCGTTACGGCTGGGCGGTTGAAGCCCTTACAGAATACTGCAATGAGTTCAATATTGAGCATATCACTCCATATTTAACCGATGCGGAGTATTATGAGGGTTGTGATACCTTCCTGCACTACTGCGATATCTTCATTGAAGCTGCGGAAAATGGCAAGCCATACGATGATGATAACCACTATATCACCGCTGAGGATTGGGCGATAGTTATTGGCATAAGCTTGCTTATCGGTGTCATCGTCGCACTCGTGGCGTGCCTAGCTATGAAATCCATGATGAAGACCGCAGTACCAAAGTATGATGCTAATGACTATGTGCGCAAAAACAGCTTTAAGCTCACAAGACAGAGGGATATCTATGTGTATTCCAGAACTAAACGTAGCAAGCGCAGTGATTCAAATTCGGGCTCTGGCGGCACTAAGAGCGATTCTGAGGGCACTACAGGCAGCTTCTGATAAAAGGGGGAACAACTATGGCAGAGTACAAATTCCGTGATGAAACGCTCAGCATCGACGAGCGTGTAAAGGCACTGATAGCTGAGCTTACGCTTGAAGAAAAGCTCCAGCTGATACACACAAAGCAAGATGCTATCGAAAGGCTTGGCATCGGCGAATTCCGTATCGGTGCTGAAGTTGCCCGTGGTCTTGTTTGTCGTGACGGCAAGGGTGGCGAGTGGCCTACAACAGTATTTCCTGAGCCGTTTGGCATGGCAGCGATGTTCGATCCCGATCTGATGCGTGCTATCGGAGAGGTAACAGGAACCGAGGTAAACATCCGCCATCATCAGGGTAAGGCATCCAAGTGCGTGTGGGGCCCTACTGTTGATATGGAGCGTGACCCTCGCTGGGGACGCAATGAGGAATCCTACGGTGAGGATCCTTACCTCACAGGTACTATGGCTGCTGCTTATGTTCGTGGAATGTACGGTGTTAACGAGAAGTATGCTCGTGTTATCCCCACTCTGAAGCATTTTTATGCCAACAATCACGAGGAGAATCGTTCCAGTGACAATGCGGTGATTCCCACACGTCTGAAGCGTGACTATTATCTCAAGGCATTTGAGATGCCCGTAAAGGAATGCAGCGGCATGAGCCTTATGACATCCTACAATGAGATAAACGGTGTAGAAGGACTTTGCAATCCCGAGTTGAAGCGGATCTGTAAGGATGAATGGGGGCTTTTGTTCTCTGTAACAGATGGCGGCGATTTTATCCAGAATGTACGCTATCACCGTCGTGACAAGACTCATGTTGATGCTATTGCTAAGGTGTATTCAAATGGCGGTGCCGATGTGATGACAGACAATGAGCAGCTTGTCAATGATGCTGTATCAGAGGCACTTAACAGAGGTCTTATCACCGAGCAGAACATCGATGATGCCATCTACGGTGTGCTAAAGGCAAGATTTTTACTGGGCGAGTTCGATAAAAACTGCCCTTATAATGAGTATAACGAGGCTCAGCTGTGCAGCCCCGAACACCTTGCGGTTGCTGAAAAGGCAGCGGAGAAGTCGGTGATCCTGCTGAAGAACAGCCACATGGTGCTGCCTCTCAGCAAGCGTGAAAAGCTGACGGTCATCGGATATTTTGCAGATCACAATTTCCGTGATTGGTATACAGGTCTGTCTACCTCTGATGCGACCATTCTTGACAGGATCATTGCAACGATAGGCAAGGAAAACATCGTATATGAGCCTGCTAATGATACCGTTGCTTTCCGTAGTGACTCCACTGGTTTTTATCTGTCAGTAGATGAGGATGGCAATGTAAGCTGCGACGCTCCCATGATAAACGAGAACTGTCTGTTTGAGATATATCGCTGGGGCGACGGTGCAATATCGCTGAAATCCCGTATTAACGGAAAGTTCCTGCAGGAGAACGGTGCACTCCGCTGCGTATCCGATGAGCCATTTGGTTGGTTCGTTAAGGAGCTGTTCCATCTGGAGCAGGATGGCAAGGTGTGCATCTTACGCAACTGGCAGGACAGATATGTATTTATAAATGACAAAGCTGAGCTTGAGGTAACAACGGCTTTGCGTGCACCAAAATCAGCAAGGCTCAACATGGAGATATTCTCCTCAGGTGTTGACAGAGTGCGCAGGGCGGTGACTGAGTCCCACAACACTGTAGTTTTCTGCGGAAACAATCCTATGATAAATGCACGTGAGACCAAGGACAGGAGAAATCTTGATCTCCCCGACGCTCAGAAGAAGATACTTGATACAGTAGTATCCATCAAGCCCGATGCGGTGCTGTTCCTTGTATCGGGATATCCGTATGCATTTGATGCTGATAAGTTCAGTGCTATCATGCATATTACTCATGCAGGGCCTGGTATTGGTAATGCGGTGGCACGCACACTCTTTGGAGAGGTATCACCTGCAGGACGTTGTCCGATGACATGGTACGCATCTGATAATGAGCTGTGTGATATCAAGGATTATAATATTATCCGCACTCGCAGCACATACCAATACTATGATGGTGAGCCTTTGTTCTCATTCGGACATGGACTTTGCTATACTGCGTTCCGTTATGGAACTGCCCGTACAGATAAGAGCATCTATCAGCGTGGTGAAAAGGTCAAAGTCGTGTTGGATGTGACAAATGTGGGCGGCATGGATGCTGATGAGGTAGTACAGCTATACATTGCACCGCCTAAGCTTCCTATAACTCTCCCCGAGCGGCAGCTGAAGGCATTCAGACGTGTTCACATACCAAAGGATGAGGCTGCAACAGTTGTTCTTCATTTCAATATCGATGATCTTGCATTCTGGAATGACAATACTGACAGCTTTGATGTTTTCGGAGGTCAGTACAAGTTGCTTATCGGCACATCCTCTACCGATATCCGCAGGACAGTAGAGATAGAGGTCATCGGCTCTGATTACAAAGGCTTGGATGTATCATGTGATGTTGCGGCTGTTAACTCCATCGACTATGTCGGAGTTGTATTTGATGCTGATGAAAAATTGGAAGAATATGCTTTGATCAACGATTGGCAGTCGCAGCTCAATTTTGAGTATTGCTGCTTAAAGGATTATCGTCATTTTGAAGTGTTGGTATCTAACCCTGGCATTGCCACAAGACTTACAGTCACCAATACCGATACAGGCACAGTAGTTGCTGAGTGCGAGGTACCGCCAACAGGCAGCCTTACCGAGTTTATTACTGTAAGCTGCGCAGCAAAGCCTATCAGTGGCACATATAACCTTTCATTTACGGCAGGTGATATGCTGTCCATCAAGTCTTTCAGATTTTATTAAGCGAGGTTTTTATGAAAAATAACGAAATATTTCCTCATATCGATCATACGCTGCTGAGAGCAACCTCCACTGCGGCGGAGATTGATAAGCTCTGCAATGAGGCACTTACCTACGGTACTGCGTCAGTTTGTATCCCTGCTACCTATGTGGCTTATGCAAAGGAGAAGTTTGAGGGACTCAATATCTGCACTGTCATCGGTTTTCCTCTTGGCTATTCTACTACGGCAGTAAAGTGTTTTGAGGTAAGGGATGCTGTTGCAAACGGGGCAAATGAGATCGATATGGTGATAAACCTCTGCGATGTCAAGAATGGATGCTTTGACAGGGTAGAGGCTGAGATAGCAGCGGTCAAAGAAGCTTGCGGCGACAAGACGTTGAAGGTCATCATCGAGACCTGCTACCTTACAGATGAGGAAAAGATAGCCCTTTGTGGCTGCGTTACCCGTGCAGGAGCTGATTATATCAAGACATCAACAGGCTTTGGCACTGATGGTGCTAAGATAGAGGATATCCGTATTTTCAAGCAGCACATTGGCGAAAACGTTAAGATGAAGGCAGCAGGCGGAGTTAAGAGCAAGGCAGACCTTGAGCTGTTTTTGGGCGAGGGCTGCGAGCGTATCGGCACTAGCTCAGCTGTAAAGCTGCTGCTTGAGGGCGAGGGCAACGGAGGCTATTGATATGGCTAAAAGAGTATTTCTGATAGTGCTTGACAGTTTTGGCATAGGAGCAATGCCCGACGCTGCGGAATTCGGCGATGAGGGTGCAAACACTCTGCGCTCCTGCTTCAATACAGGCAAGCTGAATGTACCCAACATGAAGCAGCTTGGACTGTTTGATATTGACGGTGTAGATTTCGGTGAAAAGTGCGATGCTCCGAAAGCGGCTACACTGCGGCTTTCAGAGCGTTCAAAGGGTAAGGATACGACAACAGGTCACTGGGAGATATGCGGACTTGTTTCTCAGAAGCCCTTTCCCACATTCCCTGATGGATTTCCGTCCGAGGTGATTGACAAATTCGAGCAGGCTACGGGCAGAAAGGTGCTTTGTAACAAGCCCTATTCGGGAACAAAGGTTATAGCAGATTATGGAAAGGAGCACATCGAAACTGGTGCGCTTATCGTCTACACTTCTGCTGACAGCGTGTTCCAGATAGCAGCGCATGAGGATATCGTTCCCGTTGAGGAGCTGTATCATTACTGCGAGATAGCCCGTGAGATGCTTACAGGTGATTATGCAGTCGGCAGAGTTATTGCCCGTCCCTTTGAGGGAGAGTATCCCTTTACAAGGACATCTCGCCGTCATGATTATTCCCTTGTTCCTCCTGAGGATACCATGCTTGATCATATTGTCCGCAGCGGCAAGGATGTTATCGGTATCGGAAAGATATACGACATCTTCGCAGGCAAGGGCGTTAACCAATATTATCGTGTCATCGGAAACGAGCCTGATATGAACGAAACAACACGCACTCAGCATCTTGATTTCAGTGGATTGTGCTTTACAAATCTTGTGGATTTCGATATGACCTACGGCCACCGACGAGATGCGGAGGGCTATGCAAATGCCCTCAACGAGTTTGATAAGTGGCTTGGCGATTTTCTGCCGAAAATGAAGAGCGATGATGTGCTTATCATCACTGCCGACCACGGATGCGACCCCTGCCACACCGGTACAGACCACACTAGAGAATACATCCCCGTCCTAATTTATGGCGAGGAGATAAAGCCTGTTTCACTCGGTACGCTTGATGGCTTTGGCACAATTGCAGCTACAGTCCTTGACCTTCTTGGCATTGAGGGAACTGTAGACGGTGATAGCGTTGCAAATATGCTTTAAGGTCATACTAATGTCATAAATCGATGTAACTTATGTATTGAAAAAGCAACTTGATCCCAGTTGAAATTTTGATCGTACACGGAATTTCCGTTACAATAAATACCCCGCCCGCAAGGGCACAGAAAGGAAATAGTAAAAATGAGCGAATGTTCACATGATTGCAGCAGTTGTTCTGCAAATTGTTCTTCAAGAAAGCCTGAGAGCCTTATCGAAAAGCCCCATGAGCTCAGCAGCATCAAGAAGGTGATAGCTGTTGTCAGCGGTAAGGGCGGCGTAGGAAAGTCTATGGTTACCTCTATGTCTGCGGTGCTTATGAATCGCAGAGGTCTTTCAACAGCAGTGCTTGACGCAGATATCACAGGCCCCTCTATCCCTAAGGCTTTCGGCATCCATGAGAGAGCACAGGGCAATGCAAAGGAGATATATCCCGTTATCTCCAAAAAGGGCATCAAGGTGATGTCTGTAAATCTCCTGCTGGAGAACGAAACTGACCCTGTTATCTGGAGAGGCCCCGTTATCGCAGGAACAGTAAAGCAGTTCTGGACAGATGTAGTGTGGGACGATGTTGACTATATGTTCGTTGATATGCCCCCAGGAACAGGAGATGTTCCGCTGACCGTTTTCCAGAGCCTGCCTATTGATGGCATTATCGTTGTTACATCTCCTCAGGAGCTTGTATCTATGATCGTCGGCAAGGCTGTTAAGATGGCAGAGATGATGAATATTCCCATTATCGGCCTGGTTGAGAATATGAGCTATGCTGTATGTCCCGATTGCGGAAAGCATCTCAACATCTTTGGCGAGAGCCACATTGATGAAGTTGCACAGCAGTTTGGACTGAAGGTGCTTGCAAAGCTCCCAATTGATACTGAGCTTGCAAAGCAGGTAGATAGCGGTCTTATAGAGCTTATGGAGAGCGAGGCTGCCGATAGCATTGCTGATGCAGTTGAGGAGTTCTGCAAATGAGTATAAAGGGTGACAGAGCCTATGAGCTGTTCAAAGAGGGCTACAACTGCTCTCAGGCGGTTTTCGGAGCTTTCTGCGAGGAGCTTGGAGTTGATTTTGATACTGCGGTGCGCCTTGCATCAGGCTTTGGCGGCGGAATAGGCAGGATGCGTGAGGTATGTGGCACATTCACAGGCCTAACTATGGCTGCCAGTCTTATCTACGGATATACCGATCCCTCTGATACCGTCACAAAAAAGGAGCTTTATGAAAAGATAAGGGCACTCGGAGATAAGTTCAAGACTGATAACGGCAGTATCATCTGTCGTGAGCTGCTTGGACTACAGCAGGCTGAAAAATCCGCAGCTCCCGAGGCAAGGACAGCGGAGTATTACAAAAAGCGTCCCTGTGCTGAGCTATGCAGATATGCAGCCGACCTGCTTGAGCAGTTTATCGAGGAAAACCCGATAGAGCGCAATTGAATGACCGAAACATCCGATATGTGTCGGATGTTTCTTTTTTGCACTGTTTTAATATAAAAATACTTGAAATAACTGTGAAAAAGTGCTATAATCTAATTAAGTATACACTGGTAGAGCGTGCATACATTAAAACGACCTTCTGCGAGGTGCTGATATGAAGATATGCGTGATAGATTTCAATAAAAAAGCAGAGCTTCTAAAAGACAAGCTGCTAAAGGGCAAGAGCTTTGAAAAGCTTCAGGCGAATATTGCACCGAAGCTATGCACTGATGGTTTGTTTGCAGCTTTTATCTCTGTATGTGACCGCCATGAGCGTGCTAAGGTATTCCGTGCGACAGGCGACACTCTTGAGGGCGCATGGAACAATGTTTGCAATGCTGCAAGGAGGCATATCTCCTCAAAGGAGCTTGACCCAGTGTGGGTGAAAGCTGATATCATGCGCAAGGCTGACCGAAAATCCCTTGCGGATGTTATCACTACCGTAACAAAAAACTATAATGAGTATTTCCGACATGGATTGTCGTTTGATGATAAGCTTGAGACCGCACTGCTTGAAGCAGAGATGAACGGAAGTCGTGTCATCTCCTACAAGGCAAAGACTATTGAGCTGTCGCAGGTCAACAAGCACTTGAAAACCACCTGCGGTATAAAGCTCGAAGCGCTACCCGAAGAGGTCATCGTGTTTGATTGCTGTAGTGCGTTCTGCGATGAAGAGCTTAATACATATACTCTCTACGACAAGGGCTATAACATGGGCAGGCGTTTGCTGAAGGAGTTCGACAAGCAAACGGCTTATGATGTGATCAGCACTTCATCCGAGTATCTTTCCATGCAGCTTGATCTTAGCGGTAAGTTTGAGTATGGTGTGTACCCCGTGTTCCATAAGAATATTCCGGGCTATAATATCCTGCGCCATGCAAGTTCTATCTGGAGCTTGGTATGTGCCTATCGAATAACAAAGGATAGGTTTACCCTCAGGCAGGTTGAGTGTGCCCTCGGGTATCTTGTTAAAAATTCTTTCTACAAATATAAAAAGCCCAGAGATGAAGAAAACACTGCCTATATAGCCGAGCTTGAGAAAAATGAGGTAAAGCTGGGTGCAAATGCAGTTTCCATACTTGTGATGACGGAGTATATGGATGCTGTCGGCAGTGACAAGTATAAGAAGCTATGCGTAGAGCTTGGCAATGGCATCCTTGAGCTGTTTAACAGTGAGACTGGTGAGTTTTTTCATGTGCTGAATTTTCCTGATCTGTCAGAAAAAGATAAGGTACGCACGGTCTATTATGACGGCGAGGCTGTATTTGCACTTGCAAGGCTGTACAGCATAACGGGAGATCAGCGCTGGCTGGATGCAGCTTGTACCGCAATCGAAAGATTTATCCGTGATGACTATATAAAATATCGTGACCACTGGATCGCTTATGCGATGAATGAGGTAACTAAATATGTTCATGATGAGCGCTATTATGAGTTTGCCTTAAAGAATGCGCAGCTCAACCTAAAGCGCATCCATGATCAGAAGACCACGTATCATACATATCTTGAGCTGCTGTGCGTTACGTTTGAGCTTTACACACGCATAATCGAGAGTGGCGAAAAGGTAGAGTATCTTAATGAGTTTGATGTTTATGCATTTGTGGATACTATATTTCATAGGGCACATTTCATGCTCAACGGATATTGCTATCCAGAGTATGTGATGTATCTAAAGTATCCCGAAAGACTGCTTGGCGCTTTCTTTGTGCGTCATGACGGATATCGTATAAGGATAGACGATATCCAGCATTTCTGCGGTGCGTACTATTCGCTTTACCGCAGCTATGAAAAGCTTGATGCCCTGCGTAAGGAGGGCAAAGAAAACAAGGTTACACCGTAAAGGAGATGACCCTATATGTCCGATAAGTTAACAGTGCCTGTCAGTGTAAAGGCACAGGCAGGTGATAATTCTGTAATCGTCAGCTGGAATGCCGTTGAAGGTGCAGATGGATACTATCTTAGATTTTATAGATCTTCCGAGCCTGAAAACTGTATAAAAAAGCGCAGTGCCCATGGTGAAAGAAAGCTTATTTTGGGACTTGCCAATGGCACCGAGTATCTTGTTTCCGTCAGTCCTTACCGCTACATCAAGGGTAAGGAGCAGGAGGGTGAAGCATCTTCCGCTGTAGCATTTACCCCCATATCCGAAACTCTCAAAGCGCAGCGCACGATCTGTCTTAATGTTGGAGAAACTGCGCAGGTAGAGTGGGAGAGCGCAAATAAGAAGCCTCTTGTTCATTTTACAAGCGACAATGAGGCTGTTGCGACTGTAGGAGGCGGCGGTATAATTTCGGCGGTGTCTGAGGGTATAGCATATATAACGGTATTCTCTAAGACTGAAGAGTTTTCTGCGAAGGTCATAGTCGGACGAAAGCAGCCGGAAGCTTCGGGTAAGGCAGTAGTGATGCTTACAGGTGAGCTGATGTGCGGAGCTGCGCAGCAGCGTGCAGCTGTCCGTAAGATATTAGATTTTCATGAGTGCTTTCGCAATGTGAGAGAAATACTCAATACAGCCGACCTTGCTATAGGTGTGCTTGAAACCACCTGTCACGATTCTACTCCCTATGAATATGAGCAGTTGACGACAGATACAGGTTCACCTAACTGCAACTCTCCATCAACGTTCATCTCAGCAGCGGCAGGTGCGGGCTTTGATGTGCTTTCAACAGCGGCAAACCGCTCTTCAATGCGGATAAGAGAGGGTCTCAATGCTACGGCAGATGCGATAAAGCGTCTTGGCATGGATAATCTCGGTACATTGGCTGGCGGCAATCCTGTATATCGCAAGGTGAATGGCATACGTATTGCGCTGATATCCTGCACAATGGTATTCAATTCCAATGATAAGGAGCTCTGCGGCCTTTCGGATGAGATACTTGGTATCTACAGCAGAGAATATTTTGAAAAGCTGGTCAGACAGGCACGCAAGAGCGGTGCAGAGTTTATAATCGCTGTCCAGCATTGGGGCAAAAGCAATTCACGCACTGTTACGAAGCAGCAGCGTGAGGAAGCAAGGTTTATGGCAGATTGCGGTGCAGACCTTATCGTTGGTGCGCATCCTCATATCATTCAAGAGATCGAGAGTATTACAGCTTCCGATGGCAGAGAGGTGTTGTGTGCATACTCCCTCGGAAATTTCATATCTGCCCAGACAGAGTTTGAAGAAAACCGTGACAGTGTGATCATCCGTGCTGAGCTTACAAGAAAGGTCAGCGGAATATCGGCTTGTGTATCTTATATTCCATGTTGCAGTGCTGATACCGATCATGGCGTTACAGTTCGCCCTGTTTATCCCGCATACAGCGACGATTCGGTTGAAGCCCTTTCCAGAATTAAAAAGTCAATGGGTAAAGTGATCGAGCCCTATGCACATAAGCCACTTATCGCACTCAGCGGCTCTGTTATCCTTGAGCGAATATTCAGTATTCGTAATCGCTTCAGAGTTGATAAGAATGCAATGCTGCTGTCGCAGCTTACTGCTTGCTCAGGCAGCGGTGTGCAGGGAGGCGATACTGTAGGCGCATTGAAGCTTGACCTCGAAAAAAGCCTTCCTGAGTATCTCAAAACCTGTGGTGCTGATTATCTTGCGGTCGATTTTTACACTGCGGCAGCGGTTTCATGTTACAAGCTTGGCGACAACAGATATACAGGAAGCAAACGCTTCCTCGAGTCTGAGTTCTACCGTTCACATGAGAGCGAATTCAAGCGTATCAAGCCCTCTTTCTCCGAAAAGCTATGGAAGCCTGCTATCAAGCAGTATGCCGATGCAGTTAAGGCTGCATTTCCGAAGGATAGGGTGATACTGTTCCGTCAGTACTTTTCAGAGCATTATGCGGAGGGTGCAGAGCTGCGTATTATCCCTCTGAGAAAATCTCTCAATGCTCAGATAAGAGCAATGGAGGAGTATTTTATCAGCCTTGTTGATCCGGCTGTCGTAAATCTGTCTGGATATTATTTTACTGTCGGCAGTGCTCCCAGTGATTACGAGCATGAGTATTTTACAGATGCGGCGCATGCTGCTGAAAGCATAATCTCTGACAACCGTCGCTGCGTATCAGTGCCCGATAAAAATCTGTGGTACGATAGAGTTCTGCGATATTATAACAGCATGACCGCAAGAGCTTTTCAGGGCTGGATGCTGGATATGCACAGTGCAGCAGATATGATCATAGCCTATACCAACCGTGAATTTGCTGCAACCCACCGTGAGCGTCTGTTAAGCCTCAAACGCATGGGAGAGTCGCAGCTTACAGAGGTAGGCACATTCTTCGCTGAGGACACCAACGCTGTTGATATCATCAACGCAGCCAATATAATTCAGGCAGTGCTCTCTGGAGATATGTCGCAGCCATACGAGTTTTATGCGCTTGCATTCCGTGAAAAATTCAATATATTAAAGATAGTTGCAAAGCTGCTTTCTATAGAGGTGGGGGCTCCTGTTAGTGTTACATCCACCGAGAGGGTGTTCTTGCTGCGTAGCAAGCCCCAGCAGCTTAAGCAGTATCTTCGCACACTTAATACAGCCGCTGTTGATATATGGGGCAGTGATATTTCAAAGGAGATCATCAATCGTTGCGCAAATGTTGAGATCGATAAATATATCTACAAGCAATGTCCCATGCTGTCATACGAGGCACTTATAACTGTTGATGTGCCGCAGGATATTTCAAAGTTTGGCGGTAACAACTGGCGCAGACGCTCAATGGCTGATGCGTTCATGCGCAACGGCCTGTTTACTCTCAGCCAGAGCTCTGCCAAGTGGCTGGTAATCGACCTGTATGACACTATCTGCGAGATGAACGAATTCATGGGCGGACTTTTCGAGGTAGATGAGTTTATTATGGGCACTGATTTCTATAAGGAGATCGAACCTCAGTGCACACCATGCTATCTCTTTGAAAAGCGAAATATGCAGTATTGTCATCAGGCACTTACACGTTTTACAAAGGATATTGCAGAGCGATATGGTAAAAATATAATCCTTGTCAGGGCAGATCTGAAGGATAAGTTTATCACTCTTGATGACAGGCTCCAGCCTATGGATGATGATCCTATGTTGTCGTTAAAGCGCAAGTTCATCACCCTTTGTGAGGATATGTTCATCCAGTTTACAGGCTGTTGTGTTGTTGATGTCTCAAAGCATTTCTATTCGTCTGACCGTTATCCCGGCGGCGGTGCTGATATCGTGCATTATGAGGAGGAGTTCTACCGCCTTGCTGCAGAGTATATCTCCCGTATAATTAACGGCGATACCTGCCGCCTTTTTGACAAGGCAGATGAAAACTATATCTCCCTGCGTGACCTGCGCCTTGAAAGGGATTAAGTATTAACTGAAAGGAGGCTGATTATGTTGCCAAAGCGTCAAAGTAGATCATGGCTTGCTGCTTTATTGCTGTCTGCATTGATGGTGACGGGTACAGCTTGTACCGATGGCAGTCAGCCTCCGTCTGATACATCGGAGAGCGCACAGGTGTCGTCTGTACCTCCCGCAACCGATGTGTCGGAGCCTGTTACTATCACTGAGCCTCAGCCCGAGCAGACTACAACGACACCTGTATCTTCCACAACGCCGCAGGTGACTGATGAAACAGTGGAAAGTGATCATCCTGCTGATACATCTTCAACTGATGATTTCGCAACTGAGGAGCCTCCGGCAGAGCAGTCGACTGTTCCACCTAGCACTACAACCTCGTCAACGACGCAGGTGACAACAACTACACCTTCTACGACTACAACCCCTGCAACGACTGAGCCTCCAAAGCCTGCTGCTCCGATCGTTATTCCTAATGTGCTGACGGTCTCTGCTCCCGGCACAAAGGTTGAGGAGTGTGACAGGGCAGTGATAGACTACAGCAATGCGCATCTGGGTTACATCGGTGCGTGCTACAGCGGCAACAGTGACAGGGCAAAGCTGAGGATAGTATGCAATGGCACTACATACGACCATGACCTTGTTTTGGGAAGGATGCAGTATTTTCCGTTATCGCAGGGCAGTGGAGATTATCAGATACAGATATATGAGCATCTTGACGGCAAAAACTATGCTTTCGTACTTGAGCTGGCAGCCCCTATACAGATAGGTGATGAAGTAGCGATGTATCTTTATCCGAACAAATATGTGGATTATGTGCAGGCATCTGACTGTGTATATAAGTCTGCAGAGGTATGTGCAGGTGCTGAAGGCACTGTAGAGCGTCTTGCTGCAATTTTTGAATACGTGACTGATAATATAACCTATGATTACGAATTAGCTGCCACTGTAAAAAGCGGCTATACACCCGATCCTGATAATACGCTTAAAAAGGGTAGAGGAATATGCTTTGACTATGCATCATTGGTGGCTGCAATGGCGAGAAGTCAGGGCATTCCCACAAGGCTCGTCATAGGCTATGCGGCTGACAGTATCTATCACGCATGGAACGAGGTATACACCGATGAAACAGGCTGGATATCTGCAGAGCTGCTACTAAAGCAAAAGGGCTTTAACATAGTTGATGCAACGTTCTACGCAGGTTCGGCTGACAAGGCTGCTATAGCACAGTATATTTCTGACAGCGGCAACTATGCTGCTATCTACAGATATTAAAGAGGGGGAAGGCAAATGGCAAAGATGAAAAAACTTGACAACGGCAATACTGCTTATTTTTGTGAGCAGCTATGGCTCATGGTCAACACAGGTATGCAGCTCAATGATGGGCTTGAGATACTTGCCGAGGATATAGACGATGCTAATCTCAGAAGTATCTGCAGTTTCTTAGCAGAAAAGATCGATGATGGAAGCACTCTCTTTGTAGCAATGAAGGAGAGCGGTGTGTTTCCTGAGTACGCTGTTAATATGGTCGAGATAGGCTGCGTATCGGGTAAGCTTGATGATGTGCTTAAAGGGCTTGCTGATTACTACGAGGAGCGTGCCGAAACTGACAGAACGATACGTTATGCAGTATTTCATCCCAGTATGCTGCTTATTATGATGACTATCGTGGTTATCGTGCTTGTTGTGAAGATCATTCCGATGTTTTCGGATATCTTTGCGCAGTTCGATTCGCAGATAGGTGCGGCGGTTACTGATACAGTAGGTCTGGCTTATTCAACAGGACAGGCGATTCTTATCGCATTGCTTGTAGTTATTGCACTGCTGGCACTTGTAGTGTTCGTACCTCCGGTGAAAAAGGTCATGTGCTCCTTTGCATCTGTATTTCCGCTTACAAGAGGTTTTTCACGCAGCTTTGCACAGGCTAAGCTTGCTGATGCGATGTATATGATGATCACCAGCGGTCTTTCTCCCGAGGATTCGCTTGAATATGCAATGGGTCTTATAAACGACAAAACTCTTAAAAAGCAGCTTGCCGATTGCTTAAGACGTGTGCAGGATGGAGAGTATTTTGCTGATGCTATATGCGAGTCAAAGATCCTTCCTAAGATGTATTCACGCTCGCTGAAAATAGCTTATACATCTGGCTCATTTGATACTGTTTGGAGAAAGATAAGTATACGCACCGGTGAGGAGTCCATGCGTACACTCACTAACCTTGTGTCCTTTGTTGAGCCTGCAATAATCGTAGTGCTTGCATTGATCATAGGTTCAGTGCTGATGACGATCATGCTGCCTCTAATGAATATCATGTCAGCTTTGGGATAAGGGAGGCAACATGAATACAAAAGCCTATACGATGCGTTGGTTCATAAGCGCAGCGGCGATCGTTCTTTTTCTGGCAGTGGTGGTCTGGCTCTTTATCGGGCTTGATCGAACTGAAGAGGCTGCTAAGGAACAACAGCTTGCTGCGGTGCAGCGTTCCGTTGAGAACGGAGTAACACTATGCTATTCGATCGAGGGTGCATACCCCGAAAGTCTAGAATACCTTATCGACAGCTATGGAGTCAGCTATGATAGTGAGCATTATATTGTGCATTATGATTGCTTTGCTGCCAATATCCGTCCCACTGTAACAGTGCTTGAAAGGGAGGCATGATATGAAAGGCACCAATAATACCGGAATATCAGGTCTCTTAAATACAATGGCAAGTATGCTGTTGTTTTTGGTGTTTGCCATTTGTATGCTGGTGATAATCGGTTCGGCGGCTGGTACATACAGCCGTATCAATAAAAGCTATGATACCACATACGGTTCAGCTGCATCTATCAGATACATTTCCAACAAAATAAGGTCGGCAGACAGCTGCGAGCTTATTGACGGCGGCAACGGAGTTGTATTGAACAGCGGCAATATGGTCACTGTAGTATATCAGCTGGGCGGAGGACTATATGAAAAGAATATAGCCAACGGCGGCGATACCTCTCCCAGCGGAGGAGAGCTTATATTTGAGATCGACAAAATGGATATACAGGAGCATGACTCCTTGTATGAGATATCCGTAAATTTTAACGGAAGCAGTTCGTCAGTACTTGTAAGGAAAGGGTGATACCAACTGGAAACTGTTAATAAAAAAGCAGCCTTGCGCCCTGCAAACCTGTTTTTTGTGGAGCTCATTATAGTTCTGCTGTTTTTCAGCTTTTCAGCGGCGGTCATCCTGCAGGTGTTTGCTGCTGCGGATAAGCGGCAGAAGGTCAGCACCATCACGGAGAAAGCGATAATATGCGCACAGTCGATGGCGGAGTCTTATTCGGTGACAGGCAGTGTGGAAAAAGCATTGGAACTGACTTTTGGTGAGGAGATTGATGCTTCACCTCAAAGCGGAGTTTTGTTTCTTGACGAGGCTTTTACATTGAGCGTGGATGCTGTAGTTCAGCTTTCCTTTGCTGAAAGCGAACAGATAACGGATGCAGGAACTCTTTCTCAGCTGCATCTGTCGTTCAAGCTGATTGATGGTGAGGAAATCTATTCTGCGACCAGTTATGCGTATACTCCGAACGGAGGTGGCGAAAATGAATGATAAACGTTCATCGTTTTCCACGACGACAGGACTTGGCGTTGGCTATGTTTCGCTGATAATGCTGTTTGCGGTGATATGTCTTACAGTGCTTGCAGTGCTCAGCTATCAGGCGGCAGGCTCTAATGAGATGCTCAATGAGCGCAGCAGCAGCTTCAACAAGGAGTATTATGCTGCTGATGGTAGGGCGAAGAGCATACTTATGCGCCTCGACAACGCAGCACTTTCTGCCCACAACGACGGCTTTTTTGAGGATAGCTTTATTGCCGAATGTGAGCAGCTGACAGCAGTAGAGCTAATACGTACAGCTGAGGGTTTCACCGCCTCGTATACTGAAGCCATAAACGACCGATTGAGTTTGTCAGTTAATGTCGTGTTTTTCAGTGTGCCGCAGCAGGGCAGAAGGTACCGCATAGACAGCTGGAAAACTGTTCCTGTTGAACAGGCGGAGCAAGGGGACTCTCTTGGCGTTTGGGATGGCGTACTATTTCATTGATTTAGAGGTAAAATATGGAGTTTGTTAACATAGTAAAAGATCTGGTGACGAGATCTGCATCTGATATATTTGTTATATGTGGAGCAACTATCAGCTATAAAGCTCACGGCGAGATAATCCACACTGACTATCCGCCGCTCTCGGTACAGGACACCGAGCGCATAGTTCGTGAGATATTTGCACTTGCGAATATGCCGCTTGAAAATGATAAGCTTCCCGACAGAGAGATGGATTTTTCGTTTTCACTCAGCGGAACAGGTCGTTTCAGAGCGAATATCTACAAGCAGCGAGGCTCTTACGCAGCAGTGCTGAGATTTGTGCCGTTCGAGCTGCCGCTCGCAGCCGAGCTAGGTATACCCGAGCAGGTAATGGAGTTCAGCAAGCTGAAGGGTGGCATCGTGCTTATCACGGGTGCGGCAGGCAGCGGAAAATCTACAACGCTTTCCTGCATTATCAATCGCATCAACCGTACTTTGAAAAATCACATTATTACGATCGAGGATCCTATCGAGTTCTTGCATCGTCACGATCAGAGCATTATCAGTCAGCGAGAGATCAATCTTGACACACAGAGCTATCTTGATGCCTTGCGCTCCGCATTGCGTCAGTCGCCGGATGTTATTCTGCTTGGCGAGATGCGTGACTATGAAACGATCAGTGTAGCCATGACGGCAGCTGAAACGGGACAGCTGGTACTATCGACGCTGCATACGCTGGGTGCAGCAAGCACGATAGACCGCATCATCGATGTATTTCCGATAAATCAACAGCATCAGATACGCATTCAGCTTTCTATGGTGCTTAAAGGAGTAGTATCACAGCAGCTGCTGCCATCGGTAAACGGCACTCTTGTGCCTGCGTTTGAGATAATGTCTATGAATAGTGCAATACGCACAATGATAAGGGAAGAAAAGACGCATCAGATAGATACTATACTGCAAAGTTCTCCGGGTATGCAGACTATGGACAACTGTATTGCAACCATGTATCGACAAGGCATTATTACTGCTGATACCGCCGTGGAGTATGCATATAATCCCGAGATAATGAAAAAGAGGGTCACTGGCAGCTAAGTGCCAAAACTTTAGAAAATTCTTTTGTGCAAATTTACCAAAGTTGCAAAGGCGATTGTTGTCGATTATCTACTTGACAACAGTCGCTTTTTTTGGTATCATATATATGATAGATTTACTATGGGTGAACTATAAGCGTTTTAGTAAGCATATATTTTTTTAATTACGAAAGGAAGATGGTCATGAGCGAGAAAAAGCGCAAAAAGACTAAGGCCGCTGTTGGCTTTGCATTCGCACTCTCTCTCCTTGCTACCGAGGCATACTCCTTATCCGCAGCCGCTGAGACAGCAGGTTCCGCTGAGGAGCTTCTTGGTATTACTCCTTCATCTGCAAATACTGAAACTGCCGCTGTAGGCGACGGCATATTTGGTGTTGCCTCCAACTACAGTGTGTTTGTTAAGAACGACTTTGTTGTTAATGGCGCAGATTGCCCTGGCTCTTTTGCTGTCGGCGGCGATGTGTACATTCCTGACAATTATGAGGCTGGTCTTAAAGTTACAGAAGGCCGTGCTGTCATTGGTGGTGAGATCAAGGCGGGCTCTTTGCAGGAGCGTGTCAATGTTTCTACCCCTGAAATGGAAGGATTCAACTTTGAAACAGAGTTTGAAAACCTTGAAAAGCTGTCTAATTCACTTGCACAGATAGGCGCAAACGCTACTGTTGAAGGCGGATGGGGTCAACTCGTATTCAAAGGCACAGATACAGAAATCAATGTGTTCAACGTTTCTGTGTCTGAGCTTAAGGAGAAGGCTCCCTTTGGCGTTTACAGGATAGATTTTGATGTGCCTTATGGCTCTAATGTACTTATTAATATTACTGGCGATGGTACTGTTGATCTCACTTCGTACTGGGGTTCGTATTATGCTGGTGAGCCGGTAAATAACGGTACTTCTAACAATAGTAAGATACTGTTCAATATCACAGATGCGCATACTGTTAATATTTCCAATTCAATAGGTAGTGTTCTTGCTACTGAGTCTCGTGTTAATGGCATTACTTTTGGTCATACCCACTTTGAAGGTCAGCTGATATGCGAGAGCTACTATGGTGGCAATGAGTTTGGTTCGACCTTGTTTGATGGCGAGGATGACATTGAAGATCTTTTAGACGACGAGGACGACGATATCATTATTGACGAAGGCGATGATGATACAGACACCGACACAGATACTGATACTGATACGGATACGGATACGGATACAGATACTGATACGGATACGGATACGGATACAGATACAGACACTGATACCGATACTGACACGGATACAGACACCGACACAGATAAGAATACCGAAAGCGATACCGATACAGACACTGATACGGATACAGATACTGATACAGACACAGATACTGATACTGACACTGATACCGATACAGACACCGATACCGATACAGACACAGATACTGACACGGACACTGATACAGACACCGACACTGACACAGATACTGATACCGATACAGACACCGACACAGATACAGACACAGATACAGACACCGACACTGATACAGACACGGACACTGATACAGATACTGACACAGATACAGACACCGACACAGATACAGATACTGACACAGACACTGATACTGATACCGATACAGACACCGACACCGACACAGATACAGATACTGACACGGACTCCGATACTGACACAGATACTGACACAGATACTGATACTGACACTGACCTTGATGAAGAAGTAGGGCAAGATGTAACTGCTGAC
>JAZPZN010000110.1:0-35171 GCA_045544715.1 Oscillospiraceae bacterium
CTTTATTACAAGACCCTGCGGTCTTATCATCACTTCTTTTTGTTGGCTACCTTTCTTATCGCCCTTTCACTTTCAGGGTGCTGCTTTATGTGGCGCAATATCCTGAATATAGCGGTAAACGCAAAGGCAAGCGCAGCCAACAGGCTCAGCTTTATCATACAACTACATTCAGTGATAGTTTCCTCGCTCTGAAAATCCACACCGATATCTACATCATAAGGCTTCAAAGTAAAAAATGTATCAAGATTTCCCAGTGCCGCTCCAACAGCTATATTTGTTTTACCATAGTTAAGCGCAGCCTCAGCCGCATCATCGCCTCCGCAAATGATGTACAGACAAAAGTCGTATATTCTGATACGTTTGAATAGCTTTTTCAGCGGCGGCAAAAGCCCATCGGTCACAAGCCTTATAAGTGCAAAGACATCATCAAGAGTTATCTTGTTCTTTTTCTTTCGTGCAGCGAGCTTTTTCTGCTCGTTTACGGTCTGCTTTTTTGGTTCTGCCGTTGCATCAGCCGCATCCTGCGCAGCTTCATCCGCATTGACCTGCTCAGCTGCTTTTTCAGTGGCAGGCTCGGTTTTTGCTGCTTTTTTCCCTTTAACACGCTTTTTCTTCGCCTTCTTCTTTTTCTCCCTCTTTGGGATCGTGTAAAGTGTGATGAACAGATAGTTTATCCTCAGCGTGATATCGCCGTTTTTGTCGTACTGAAACCTGACCGCCACGGAGCAGGCAAGCAGCGCAATTATTATCAGCAGTATCGCTGCGGCTATTATCCAGCCCAATGCCCTTCCTCCTCGCTGTAATGTCAGTCGCTTTCCTCAGTAGCCTCCTCGGTGCTGTCGGCAGGGCTTTCTTGATAAGTAAGGAGCTCATAATCCTCCAGCTCCATCTGCTCGCTACCGTTGGGCAGAGGAGGAAGGCCCTCCAGATCCTTCATGCCGAAACAACGCAGGAAATTGTCTGTTGTCTGATAGGCTATCGGTCTGCCCGGAAGCTCCAGTCTGCCGTATTCCTCCAACAGATTTCGCTCCACGAGGCTCGATACAACGCCCGAGCTGTCAACGCCTCTCACCTGCTCAATAAAGCTTCTGGTAACAGGCTGATTGTAAGCAACTATAGCCAGCACCTCCATCGCTGCCTGCGAAAGAGGCACCTGTTTTCTGGTTTCCAGAGCAGCCTTTATCTGCTTTTCAAACTGGGGCTCTGTCATCATCTGATAACCGTTGCCCAACCTATTTATACGAAATGCACTTTCTTGCTCGGTATATCTGTCATTGAGTCTCTGTATCAGCTTTAAAACAGTGTCAGCCTCGATCTCAGCGGCAGCAGCAAGCTTATCCAGCTCTATCGGGTCACCGCAAGCGAACAATATTGCCTCTATGACCGCCATGCTATCGGAAAATCTCATGTTGCCACCTCCGCATCGGAGCGTGTTGCAAGCCTGATAGACTCGCCATCCTCCGAAATTATTATGCGTCCATCCTTAGATAACTCAAGTATCGCAAGGAATGTTGCCACCTCATTTGAGCGTGGCTGATTTTTATATAGCTCACGCATGCTGACAGAACCACCATTTTTGCGTATCCTTTTCAGCACCGTAAGCACCCCTGTAAACACCGTGACATAACTTTTTGCAACGATCGGAGTAAGCGAACGTGGCTTGTAGGAAGCCTTTTTGCGACTGCGGTCTGATACAGTGCCGTATGCAAGCAACAGCTCCTCGGGGAGATGACTCCGTGTATAGGATGGATCTATTTCCAGCTCCATCGCATTTCTTACGAAGATCGCATCACCGCAAAAGCGTTTTCTTAGTCGCTCTGCTGCAATCTTGCACTGTGCATACTCGATAAGTGCACCCTCAAGCTCTTTTTTCATCTCCTCAACGGTCTCCTTAGGAAGGAGCGCCGCTGACTTGATGAGTATGAGCCTTGCAGCCATTTCAAGAAATTCCGCAGTGACCTCGATGTCGGCATCCTGCATACGCTCAAGATACAGCAAAAACTGCTCCAGCAGCACGCTTATCTCGATATCCTGAATATTAAGCTTATGCTTCTGGATAAGTGCCAGCATCAGATCGAGTGGACCCTCAAATATCTCTAACTTAAATTGTAGCTGTGACATGCTTCACCCTACATTCCCACAAAAAATGACAGCAGATCAAGCACCGTCAGCAAGCCAATAGTTCCGATAGTGATCGGAATATCGAACACTCCGAATACCAACAGCATAAAGCATATCCAACTGATTATCTGGGCATTCTGCTCTACGAAATACACCCACTTTTTAGGCAAAAAGCCTGCAAGTATCATATATCCGTCAAAGAACGGAATTGGCAACAGGAAAAGCACCGCCAGCTGCACGCATAGCTGAGCAGTATAACTGACAGCAAACGCTATCAGATACATCGTATCACTATCGCCGACAAGATACAGCACTTTATAAATGATGGTAAAGACATAAGCCATGATGATCAGCGCAAGAGGTCCTGCAAGGGATATCAGCACCAGTGCAGTTCTGCCGCTCTTGACCTTATGACAGCGATTGATGTTTACAGGAATATGCTTTGTCCAGCCAAAGCTAACAAGCATCATGCAAAGTGCACCGGAAAGATCGATATGCTCCAGCGGATTAAGAGTAAGTCTGCCCTCACGCTCAGCTGTATCATCACCAAGCCACTTGGCAACATAACCCTTTGCGCACTCCCTCAGAGGGAACACCAGCAGCAACACGACAAGAGTTGCAAAAAACGAAATTATCACATACTCCAGCGACGATTTGCCTGCAATGTAATCAAACAGCTCAAATATCGGGCCTTTTATTCTATCAAAAGCATTCACTATGTTATCTCCTTTACTGTCAATAGGCTTAAAACAACCCCAAACACCAATTTACGGCTTTGGAATAATCATTTTTATTATAACCTATTTCTATATATTTTTCAAGTGCTGTTTAGGAATTTTTACCGCTTTATGTCGAAATCACTATCAATATCACAATATAAGTGGAAAAGGCGGAGATCAACTCCGCCTTACTTCAATTATACAACATACGAACGCCTTTATCGCAATACCCAACCTTAATATCCTCATTGCTGCCCACAGGTTTCTGATATATATCACCACAATACGAATAGCGACTGCCACGACAATAAAACTTACCTCGGCTTATATATTCAAATAAAGCAGGTCGTTCCAAACTTATTACCCCTGCATTGATACGATTGTAACAATAGTCAGTTGGATAAGCAGACTTTGGATTTATACCGTTTGCCGCAACAATGCTGTTCCACTCAGCAGTTGTAATAATATAGTCTGTGCCATGTTTTGCAGCTATGCTATCTGCGATTTCCACTACCATTTCTGCTATCGTATTCATTTTTTCACCTCATTTTGTAGGATCAATGAGCTCTCTGTAGTCATACAGATACTGTATGCCCGACCAAAGGGTAAGCCCTGCAGAAGATACCATCAACACATCACTTATGAGCTGAATCGGGAATTCAGCAGGTAGCCAACTAAAACCAGCTGCTATATGCATTGCAAGAATAACGCATAGCGCAACCATCGTTACAGCTGTTTTCACCTTGCCTAGCCAGCCGGCAGCAATTACCACTTTTTTCTCGCTTCCTGCCGCTACAAGGCGCACACCTGATACCACGAACTCACGGCTGAGGATGATTATCGTCACCCACGCATAAGTCCACTTCAACTCTGTCATACAGACCAAAGCCGCCGCAACAAGTATCTTATCCGCCAGCGGATCAAGGAACTTTCCGAAATCGGTTATCATGTTGTACTTACGTGCTATCTTTCCATCGAACATATCAGTGATACTAGCAATGCCGAACACCACCAGCGCCCAGAGATAGTTCAGCGGGATAGCATCTACCATCATAAAAAGCACAAAGAACGGCACCAGCACCACACGCATGACCGTAAGCTTGTTTGCTAAATTCATATTGCCTCTCCGATAAGATTATTGTCGATAACATCAAAGATCCTGATCCTAATAAAATCTCCGATCTTCAGTCCCATTTCCTTGGGAGCAGTGAAATAGATCATTCCGTCTATCTCAGGCGCAAACATTGCACTTCTGCCGAAGTACAAGCCACCCTCCGCAAGATACTTGTCATAGCCCTCAACTACCACTTCAAGCTCAGTATCTACCATACCATCATAGAGCTCTGCAACTCTTGTATCCTGCTGCTCCTCAAGAATGTCTTTGCGATGCTCACGCACGTTCTCCTCCACCATATCGGGGAAGTTTGCCGCCATCGTGCCCTCCTCCTCGGAGTAGGCAAAGCAGCCCATTCGCTCAAAGTGCATATCCTCGGCGAACTCGCCAAGGCGATTGAACTGCTCCTCGGTCTCCCCTGGGAAACCTGTTATAAATGTAGTTCTCAAAGTGATATTAGGGATTTCTGCTCGCAATTTTGCTACCAAAGCACGCAGACTCACCTCATCCCCCTTACGATTCATACGCTTCAATATATCTCCATCACAATGCTGCATGGGAATATCAAGATACTTTACTACCTTATCCTGACGCTTGATACAGTCGATAAGCTCGTCAGTGATACGCTCAGGATAGCAGTATAGCAGACGTATCCACTTTAAACCATCTATCTCACAAAGCTTGTCCAAAAGCTCAGGAAGTGCAAGTCTGCCATATAGGTCAAGTCCGTAACGGGTCGTGTCCTGCGCAATGACGATAAGCTCCTTAACACCATCAGCTGCTAAGCCCTTTGCCTCCTCCACGATATTCTCCATGGTGCGGCTGCGGAAGCGTCCTCTTATAGCAGGAATTGCGCAATATGTGCAGCAGTTGTCGCAGCCATCTGCTACCCTCAGATATGCATAGTGTGGCAGCGTTGATATGATACGCTTGCCTTCCATGCTATGTGCTTCCTTTTCTCCGAAAGTGTACTCCTGTTCACCTTTGTTCACCTTTTCGAGTATCTCGCCTATCCTGCCATACTCGGAAATGCCAACAACAGCATCCACCTCAGGGAACTCCTCCACAAACTGCTCACGATAGCGTTCGGAAAGGCAGCCTGTTACTACTATATGTCTTATCGTTCCTTCGTTTTTCAGCTCGATAAGCTCCATTATCCAGTTGATAGCCTCTTCCTTTGCGCTCTGAATAAAGCCGCAGGTGTTGACAAGAACAATGTCAGCAAGCCCTGGCTCCTGCACGAATGCAAAGCCGCTGTCAGCGATCTTTGCCATCATCTGCTCTGCGTCTACCTGGTTTTTGGCGCAGCCCAGCGATACTATCGCTACCTTAGTTTTATCAGCCATTACTCAAAAATCCTCGATTTCATCAAATTCTTCGCCGCTCTCATCTAAAAGAGCATCTATACAACGCTTTACAGCACCGTAATCGTATCCTCTCCTCGCCAGTGCAGCGATCGTGCGGCGGCGGTCGTCGGGGTCGGATATCTTCGCATAATATTTACGCTCCAGCAACTCAGTTATCTCCTCGTCTATCTCATCCTCGGAGAACTCTGCAAGGGTGTTGCACACAAGCTCCTCTGACAGTCCTCGGTGCAGCATCTCATATCTGGCCTTTCGTAGACCGTATCGCTTGGTATGAATGAGGTATTCCGCAAGTTTGGGTGCGTACTCCTCGTCATTAATGTAGCCGTAATCTACCATAGTATCGGCTGCTTTACGGGCAGTATCCTCGCCATAGGTCTGGCGTAGCTTTTTGTACAGCTCATTATAGCAATATTCCCTGCTGCCGAGAAGATACATTGCTCGACGCTTTGCCTTTCGCAAAGTATCGGCGGACTGTATCCTGTTTAATACATCGCCGCCTATCTCATCACCTTTATGGAGCATAAAATCCGATACAACGGCACTATTGACAAACACCGTTGTATCTTCATCTATAACAAGCTTATATGTATCACCTTTAAAGAGTGAAAGCTCGGTTATCTGCATTATTCAAGCTCCTCAGTGGAAAACTCTGCATAGTCGTCATCCCCATCAGCAGAAGCCTTCTTATCCTTTGCAGGAGCGTCATCGGCGTTGCTTCCTTCAGCAGATGTGCCCAGTTCAAGGGTGGTAGTCTTAGCGAACTCCTCACGTATCTTCTTCTCTACCTCATCGCAGATATCCTTATTTTCAGAAAGGTATATCTTAACCTTGTCACGTCCCTGACCAATCTTCATATCGTTGTAGCTGAACCACGAACCGCTCTTCTTGATGATATCAAACTCAACAGCAGTATCGACTATCTCGCCAAGCTTAGATACACCCTCACCGTAGAGAATGTCAAACTCAGCAGTCTTGAAAGGAGGCGCTACCTTATTCTTTACTACCTTGCACTTAGTGCGATTACCGATTATCTCGCTGCCTTCCTTGATAGGTTCACCCCTGCGCACTTCAATACGGACAGAGGAGTAGAACTTCAATGCACGTCCACCGGGGGTGGTTTCCGGATTACCGTACATTACACCTATCTTCTCACGGATCTGGTTGATAAAGATAGCTACGCAGTTTGACTTGCTGACAACAGATGTCAGCTTTCGCAGTGCCTGCGACATAAGTCTTGCCTGCACACCTACATGAGCATCACCCATCTCACCGTCGATCTCAGCACGGGTAGTCATCGCCGCAACAGAGTCTAATACGATGATATCGATAGCACCCGAGCGAACAAGTGTTTCGATGATCTCCAGAGCCTGCTCACCCGTATCGGGCTGAGATACGATCAGACGATCTATATCTACACCAAGCTTCTTAGCGTATACGGGATCGAGAGCGTGCTCAACATCGATGAATGCAGCTTCGCCACCAGCCTTCTGCGCCTCTGCGACCGCCTGCAGCGAAAGCGTTGTCTTACCGGAAGACTCAGTTCCGTAGACCTCGATTATTCTGCCCTTAGGAAGGCCACCGATACCAAGCGCAAGGTCAAGCATCAGCGAACCTGTAGAAACGCTCTCAATATCCATATGTCGATTCTCGCCCATGAACATGATAGAGCCTGCGCCATATTGCTTCTCTATCTGCGCCATAGCAGTTTTGAGAGCCTTCTGCTTTTCAGCAGGGTCTACGATCTTTGTGACAGGCGCAACTGCAGCCTTTTTCTTATCCATAGCCATACTTAAAATTACCTCCAATGATTTATATTAAATGAATTTGTTTACTTCTTAAAGCCATATACAACTCTGTATACTCCGCAGTAATCCTTTTTTAGCTCAGGCTCGATGCCGTTTAGTCTGAATATCTCAGCAACATCATCTTCCTGCCCCATGCCTATTTCCACTGCGAAAAGCCCTCCACTTTTCAGCTTAGGAGTCCAGAGTCTTAATATCTCCCGATAGAAATACAGGCCATCGTCACCGCCATAAAGAGCCATCTCAGGCTCGTGAGCGACCTCTAACTGCAGCTCCTTCATATCCTCAGCGGTAAGATAGGGTGGATTTGAAAGTATCATATCGAACATAGGTGCAGAGCTTATCGTATCCTCCGCCAGCACATCCGCAAGTAAAGGCGTGATCTTTCCTATGACTGCCCTGTTCTTTTCGATGTTTCGTCTGAGATACTCCATAGCGATAGGTGACTTTTCATAGCTTATAAACTCGCAATCGGGACGGCTGACGGATATCCCTATGCAGCCACTGCCTGCGCACAGGTCAGCACAAAGCATTCCATGCTTTGTATGCTCTCTTGCAAGTTCCACAAGAGTTTCGGTGTCCTGACGGGGAATCAGCACTCCCTCACCCACCTCAAACGGCAAACCGAAAAACTCCCACTCTCCGAGAATGTATTGCAACGGAAAGCCGCTTTCACGCTTTCTGGCCATCTCAAGAGCCCTATCGGCCGCCGACTGTGATACAGGATTGTCAGACTCAATAATCAACTGCGTCTGTGTGGCTCCCGTTGCTTTGATAACTATCTCAGCCGCTTCATAGCGTGGATTTTCATCGTTGATGTGCGATATCAGTTCCTCGCACTCGCCGAGAAGCGCTTTCAACGTTACCATCTGTCGTCCTCGCCCTCCTTAGGAAGCACAGGCTTCAGCGCCGCAACAGCTATTTCTATCTGTGAATCATCAGGCTCCTTAGTGGTAAGCCTTTGCATCCAAAGACCCGGAGCAGAGATGATGCGAGTTACGATGTTGTCATGTCTGCCTGCGATACGGATAAGCTCATAAGCAATACCCACTACAAAGGGCAGCAACAACAGCTTTATGCCGACCCTTGCAAGAGTTGCAAGAATAGGAACCTCGATATTCCACCACTCAGCAGGATTTATCGGAATGATCGTATAGACAAGTATGCTGACCAGCAGTGACAGAATAATGAAGCTGGTACCACAACGAGGATGAAATCTCGTATGTTTTTTGATGTTTTCAACAGTTAGCTCTTCACCTGCCTCATAACAGGCAATAGTTTTGTGCTCCGCCCCGTGATACTCGTATGTCCTGCGGATATCCTTCATATTAGATACTACCGCCATGTATGCAACGAACAATATCATTCGCATTACGCCTTCAAAGGTCGCCTGCCACATGGAGATATCCAACCTTGTGACCTCCACTGTCTCAGCCGCCGCAGATGCTGCAGCAGCACCCGAAGCCTCAGGCACTATTGGCATCAGAGTTTCTATCCAGTCAAATATATAGGTTGGCACCACCGCAAACAGCAGCACTGCAAGGGCAACACCTATTATCATAGCGATCACCATGATAACTTCAGTAAGCTTATCGCCAAGCTTTTCCTCCAGCCATTTTTCGAATTTTGACTCCTCTTCCTCGCCATCCTCATCTAACATTCCGCTCTTTTCAGCCGACTTCATCATACACTTGTAACCATCTATCATAGTTGTCACAAAGCTGATGCTTCCACGGATCACGGGAACCTTTGTATACCACTTGGGCTTTCCGAGATCCCACTCCTCCACGTCGATGCCACCATCCTTCATGCGCACTGCCATAGCCGCCTTTGAAGTACCACGCATCATTATGCCTTCTATAAGCGCCTGACCACCGATCTTGGTCTTTTTAGCGCAGCATTTTTCAGCTTTACTGCTCATCGTTGCTCCTTTCCTGCTCCTTCTTCTGTACCAGGGGCAGCGTTATCATTACTTTTGTTCCCACATTAAGCTCACTTTCTATATCAAGCTGACCGCCGTGCATCGAAACTATCTCATCTGCCACCGCAAGACCTATTCCACTGCCACGGCGAGTGCTGTTCGCCTTGTAAAATTTTGTCTTGACCTTAGGCAGGTCAGCTGCTGCAATGCCACAGCCGTTATCTGCCACTGTTATCGTAAGCGAACCTTCATCACGCTCTGCGGTGATCTCTACTGTACCGCCTGCATCAGTGTACTTCAACGCATTGTCGATGATATTGATGAACACCTGTCGCAGCCTGTTCTTATCACCGTATACTACACTGAGAAATTCAGGCTCGTTATAGCTGATAGTCTTGCCCTCGCTACGAGCCTTTTCAAAATAGATGAGCAGCGCATCATCAAGCTCAGCAATAATATCAACATTGCCCATCTGAAGCGTAAACCTGCCATTCTGTATGCGTGAAAAGTCAAGCAACTCCTCCACCATGCTTTCAAGACGTGAAGTTTCTCCAGTTATAACTTTCATACCCTTGCGGAATGTCTCCTCGTCATAGCCTATCGCTAAAGTCTCACTCCAGCCCTTTATAGCTGTCAAAGGAGTTCTCAGCTCATGGGATACAGAGGAGATAAAATCATTTTTGATCGCCTCAGAATTCTCCAGCTCATCCGCCATATCGTTGAACACCCTTGCAAGCTCACCTATCTCGTCATCATTTGAGATAGCGATGCGCTCGGAAAAATCGCCCTTTGCAAGCTTCTGCGCCGTGCCGCTTATCTCCAGCAGCGGTACGCAGATAGATTTTACAAAATACATACCCGTGAAAATAACAGTAAGGATGATGCCGACGCTTATCAGCAATGCCATCAACATTATCTGTGACAGCTGTTTATCCACCATGCTCATGGAGGTCACAAATCGCAGCGCATTGTAACTACTGCTGGGCTGGGCTATCATAACTGTAACAGCCAGAATATTCTCGCCACCGTCAAGACCTCTGTATACACCCACGCCCTCCTCGGATTCCAATGCCAGCTCATAATCCGGCATATAGTAGCTTTCATCGGGTGAAAAACCGCTGGAGGACAGCGTTACCTCGCCATTTTTATTGATGGACATCATTTCCATCTGATCTTTTTTCTCAAAGCTCTCGATGATCTCACGCACTTCAGATGTGTAGTTTACCGCAAGATCCTCGTAGAGTCTTGCAAGTACTGAGGCTGTAGCGTTCGCCTCTGACAGCACATAGCTCTCTGCTGAACCGTAGTAATACTGCCGAGTAAAATAGTATATCGAGATATTAGCAATTACCAGCAGCAGTGCAACTACACTGAGCGTATTAGCCATCCAGCGTGTCGCAATAGAGCTCCGTGCAGATTTTTTCGCAGAGCCTGCCGCCGAAATACTTACCCCGTTCAATGAAGTAACTTTGTGTTCGTTTGCCATACGATCAACCGTTCCACTTGTAGCCGTATCCCCAGATAGTCTGAATATACTTGGGGTCAGAGGGATCATCCTCAGTCTTCATACGAAGGCGGCGAATATTCACATCCACTACCTTGTCATCTCCTACATAGCTGTCGCCCCAGATGTGATGAAGGATAGATTTTCTGTCAAGTGCAGTGTTCTTATTCTTCATAAGATATTCCATTATGTGATATTCTACCTGAGTGAGCTCTATCGTTTCACCATTTTTGCTGACCGTCCTGCTCTGATAATCAAGGGTGAACGGGCCTGAAACGATGTTTTTCGCCGTTTCTTGACGCACGTGATTGATATTTACACGACGATAGATAGCATCTACCCTTGCGACCAGCTCAGAGGGTGAAAATGGCTTTGTTACATAATCATCCGCACCTATCATAAGGCAGTTGACCTTATCCATCTCCTGCGACTTTGCAGAGAGCATGATGATACCTATCTCGCTACTCTTCTCTCGCAGCCAGCGACAGAGCGCAAAGCCGTCCATTCCGGGCATCATTATATCAAGGAGAGCTACATCGAAGCCGCCCTCCATGCGCTCGTATACTGCCACCGCATCCTCGCCGCAGCTTACATCAACCACATCGTACCCTGCACGCTGCAGATTTATCACCACAAATTCACGGATTGCCTCTTCATCCTCGCAAACTAAAATTCTTTTCATACCTTTATCCTTTCGGTAGTTTCAATTGTCCAGCACGATAAAGCAGTTCTGCAGCTCGCTTTCGGTGAGGGCAAGCTTTCCTGTTTTATAGCCGCTCGTTTCACTGTAGTAATAAAGTGTTTCATCACTCTGACCCAGCAGACGCATTCCTACTGCTGCTTCGATACCTGCAACATCATCCTTTGCCACTGCACGGATGCGCATAAGCTCAGTCGTTTCGTTCACGACAAGACCTGTAGCTGCATCGTAGCCGATGAACACTATCTCATTCGTGGCGTAACTTACCACCGCAGACACAACACCTATCCACCTGCTCGGGAACAGCAACGCAAAGTTATACTTGCTGCTGTAGTAGCTGTAGTGTTCCTGCGTAAAGTTATTGTCGATTATTGTATACCATTTGACAGCGCAAAGCTGCTCAGGCTTAGTAAGTATCTCATAGCCCGGAAGCGGCATCGTGGAGGGTATCTCAACAAAGCTGTCACCATCGATGTCAAAGCAATGGATATTCGCCATGTAGTCATTGGTGATACGGCTTATTATGCTGCTGTCAGAATTTGAGCCGATGCTGTCCGGATTAAGTATCCTGTCACCGTAGCAGTAGACGACATCGGTGCCGTAAGTACCTCCACCGCTGGAATAGTCAAGAAACAGTGCCTTGGTATCCTCGTCCAACATACCTTTGGTTACATTCACATACTCGCCTGCGCCTCCGCTGAGCTGCACCTCACTGAGCTTGCGGAAGCCCTCTTCGTCATTAGTGAACATCATCGCTGTGGATATCTGATTTGCCCTGTCCGTCACAACAGAGATAAGTTCGTTATAGCCATCGGCAGTGAGATCGATTACCTCAAGGCAGGAATACGCTGATCCATACAGCTCATTCGGCACACCATCGTGATAGTTGATGATGCTGTAATACTTCTCAGTCTGATTGAGCATGGAGTAACGGACTATTATATCTACCGTTCCCTGATCGCCGAGCCTTGTAAAGCTTATACTATCCACCTCGGTGCCGACACAAGCGAGATCATAAACTGCCTGCCACTTACCGTTAAAATTGTCGAGGAATTTAAGGCGCAGCGCACCTTCACCACTCTGCACCGTCTTCGCCTCGTAAAATACCATTGCCTCCTCGTCGGGCTCATCATCGATGTTGTGCAGCACAAAAGCAGAGCGATACTCACCGCTTTTAGGGTATTTTAACTTTATCTGCTCGCCGCTGCTATTGGTGAGCGCTTGATATATCTCATTCTGCTCAGTTGTAAGCTTTGGTGGTGTCAGCATCGTTTCAACCGACATATCCACCACCGAACAGCCTGTCATAAGCAGGCACGCAGCACACACAAGCATCTGTTTTATCTTCAAAGCAAACCTCCGAATGGTCTGTTAGTAGTTCTTAATAATACGTATTGCGGACAACAATCCCGCTAAACACCATATATAATTAAGTATAGCATAAAACCAAAAATAAATAAAGGCTTTTTTGGGACTTTTTAAAAAATTTCCGCAAATTATCACACACAAAGATAAGGGCCCGACTAAAAACAGTCGGGCTCGGTTATTATTCTGTTTTGTCAGGCTCTTCGGATACTGCTTCATCCTCAGATGGCGCAATATTATCAACAATTTCTGCAGGCTCTTCACTCACTTGCTTAGCTTTCATGGAAAATGCAAACAGAAACACGACCATGGATATTCCTGCAAACACGTCTACCCACGGCAGATATTGCATCATGTAGCCGTTGTTTCCCTGTGCAAGCTGATAAACTAGCTCTGCATCATACTGGCTCATAGTGATCCTTGATGCCAGCACAGTGCCGCCAAAAATATCGCAGGCTATCCTTGCAAGAGCTTCGGAGAGTATCATAACAGAAGTAGTAACTCCAACAGCGGTGATCGCCACACGAGTGTACTTCTCCTCGTTGCCCGAAAGCAGCTTTGCTGCCAGCATAAAGAACACTGTTTCACCAACTATGCTAAGACAGTTGATAAGATACTCGGGCACACTGGCAACCGCCATATATCCCACAAAGGTGCAGATAACACGTACAGCACCGTAAACTCCGCCGCCTGCAAGCAGAAAGCCCTGCAGCGGCTTTATCTCCTTGGTGTAAAGCACCCCAAAGGCAAGCGCAACAAAGAACACTCCGCCAACTGCATTCACTACCATAAGCGCACCGCTGAAAACGCTTCTAAAATCAGCATAAGCCTCATACAACGCACCAAGCCCCATGAACAACAGTGCAAAGCCAAGCACCGCCGCCCTTGCATCTACTATAGTGGAAACAGGATTTGTATGCATTGCACCTCCCCTCTTACGATCAAAGAAGGAAAGGCCGACAGCAACACCCAGCACTACGATCAGCATAGCATAAAAGCCGTAGTCAAGAAAGATATTGATATCGTCATAGAGAAAGCCCTGCGACATATCAGTGCCGAAATATATCTGCGCAAACCTAATCGCAAAGCAGATAACCACAGCAGGAATAAAAAGCCATATCGAAAGCTTACAGTTTTTAGTCATTATAAAACACCTGATTTCATTTCAAACACGATCACAATTGCCATAACCGCCTCTCGTGCATATCATGGGAGATAAACGCAGCAAATGCGCATTTATCATTCGTCTTATATTAGCGTCTTTCGAGAGGTATGTATTCTCTTCCCAGATTTATCGCCTTGTAAGCAGGACGGATGATACGCTTGCCGTTTATCATCTCTTCCATTCTGTGAGCGCACCAGCCCGCCATTCTCGCACAAGCAAACAGGGCAGTATACATCTCAGTGGGGATCTTCAGAAGCTTGTATACAAGACCGGAATACATGTCCACATTTGCGCATATATCTTTAATGTCGCCACGCTCCTCAGCGAATACAGAGGGAGTAAGACGCTCTATGAGGTCAAGCAGCGCAAATTCACGCTCGAGCTCAGTGCCCTTAGCCAACTTCATCGCATTCTCCTTGAGAATAACGGCTCTCGGGTCGGAGAGGGTATAAACTGCATGACCCATACCATAGATAAGACCACTGCGGTCGCCCTCCTCCTTGCGGAGAAGCTTGCGAAGGAACTCCTTTACTTCGTTCTCATCCTCCCAGTTCTTGACACCTGTCTTGATGTAATCAAGCATCTCCATCACCTTGATGTTTGCACCGCCGTGACGGGGGCCCTTGAGCGAGCCGATAGCAGCCGCATAAGCAGAGTAAGCATCTGTACCCGAAGAGGATACGGTTCGGCAGGTAAATGTAGAGTTGTTACCGCCGCCGTGCTCGGCATGAAGCATCAGACACAGGTCGAGGAGCTTTGCCTCCTCGGGAGTATATGAGCGGTCATCACGCAGAGTAGAGAGTATGCTTTCAGCAAGGCTTTCATCCTTGTTTATCTGGTGCATTACCATAGAATCGTTATGATAAAAACGACGCATAGTCTGGTAAGATGTTACCATGATGGCAGGGAGTCTAGAAATAACAGAGATAGCCTTCAGCATCTCACTCTCGATGGACTTATCCTCGGGAGAAGAATCATAGCTATATAATGTCAACACTGCCTGCGCCATCTTATTCATGATATTGGGCGAGGGATTACGCATGATAACATCCTCGCTGAAATACATGGGCAGCTCACGGTATTCAGCCACCATTCTTGCAAATGAGGTCAGCTCATCCTCAGTTGGAAGTACACCGAAAAGCAGAAGGTATGCAACCTCCTCATATCCGTATCTGTGATCGGTGAGCACACCGCTCACGAGGTCACGAATATTATAGCCACGGTAGATAAGCTCGCCCTCGATAGGCTGCTTGTCGCCCTCGCTGAGTACATAGCCATGTACGCAACACACATTAGTGATACCTGCAACTACGCCAGAGCCATCAGAATTTCTGAGTCCTCTTTTTACACTGAACTTGCCATACAAGCTGTTATCGATACGGGTGTTCTGCACAAAATCCTCACACATATGTGTAAGCGTAGATGAGGATTTCAGCTCTTCCATCATTTTCATCCTTACAGCCTCCTATATTTATTTTATGTTCTGCACAATATATAAAAATACATATAATATTATACTATATCCGATCAAATAAGTCAAGCAAATTCAAAAAGATTTTGAATATTATCTGCCAAAAAGCTGCAAAATTCACAAGTGCGAAATATTTTCAGGAGGTCTGAACATGAAATTCAAAGTTATATTTATTGCACTACTCTGTACAATAGCAATAGGATTCATCCACAACATCGTTACCGACCTGCAGGAAAGACCCAAATCTCCCGAAAAAGTGACACTCTATCTTAAAGAAGAAAGCCGTATCTGCACACTATCGCTGAAGGATTACATAGTTGGGCGGCTGTTTGCTGAATGTCCTGAGCCACTGGAGCCTGAAGCAATGAAAGCAGCCGCATGTGCGATAAGCTCCACTGCGCTGTTCCGTATCGAGCACGGTGATAAGCCTGTTTTTGGGGCTGACCTTGCAGACTTTCCCGATTGCTACCTCACGCCCGAGCTTGCAAAGCAAGAATATGGCAAGGAGCATGCAGAATTGCTACCCCTCTACGAAGCCGCTGCAGAGTACGGCATCACCCATGCAATGATATATGAGAACGAAGCGATCTTCGCTCCAATGTGCAGGCTTTCCGTTGGGGTGACTGACAAGGGTGGATACCCATGGCTCCAGTCAGTTACAACCGAGCGTGACTCAAGCTCCAACGAATATCTCGCTACCTGCGCATTCAATGCCGAGCAGGTTAGGATAGCACTGAGATTCCTATGCCCCGAGGCAAAGCTTAACGCTGACTACGGCTCATGGTTCAGCGAGGCGCAATATTTAGGCAGCGGAACGCTCCAAAGCATTAAATTCGGTGGTGTTGAGGTGAGCGGCGCAGAACTCGCCGAGACCCTCGGTCTGCGCAGCAATGCGCTTTCAGTAGAATTTGCGGAGGAGAGATTCGTATTCACTACCAGAGGCATAGGCGAAAATCTCGGCATGAGCCTTTACACCGCAGATAAGCTGGCTCTCCTCGGCAGCACTGCAGAAGAGATACTGACACATTTTTACAAGGATGTAAAAGTGGAAAAGATATAGAGTAAATGCCTCCCACTATTCAGTGGGAGGCATCCGTATCTGTAATAACCCGATTATATCGCTATACTTGATATCCATTCTTTTCCGCCATTGTAGATGATACGTATGACCATACCTGCTTTCAGCACACCATCGGTAAGCTCTTTATTGTTCATACGGTCGTTGTGATCATTATATACCTGCACATCTTCAAGCCAGCCTGCAACATCGTGCAGCTTCATTTGAAGCTTCAGGTCTGGAATAGTGCTGCAGGTATCTACAAAACTCATCATTTTGGCGATGAACTCTTCCTCTTGTGCACCTGTTTCATCAACCAGCGCAAAGTGATAGTGGCACGTTCCCTGCGGAAATCTCACTGCAATCTCTATTATCGAGCCTATCCTGTCGGGCGAGATGTGCAATGTTCCATCCACGTCATGCTTTGCATAATCGTGTGGATTTGATACATATTCTCCATCCACATTATACAATGAGGTGACATAGATAATTTCAGCTCCGTTTTCAAGCTGCACCTGTAGTTCAGAACCATACTGAACTATGAGTGGTGTTTTCGGGATAGCCTCGCCATTCATCTTGTTTCCGTTGATATCAAGCCAGCTGTAGCTGCCACGACTGAGAATCCATTCCTTGCCATCCACCAGCATTTTGAGCATGGGCGGCTGGTCTGACACGTCCTCCTCCAACGGAGTGACAGTAAAGCTATAGGTGTAGCTGTGCACATCTCCATAGGTCACCCATATCACTGCATGATACTCCTCATCGGAATTGAACAGGATAACGCTATCCTTAACATCGGAATAATGCACACCCTTTCCCAGTGCACTTTCGGCATGGCCGCCATATTTTGTCGTAAGCAACATGACTCCAGCAGGAAGCTTTACATCATCGTATTCGCCCCCTGCGGTAATGATATATTCATTACCGTTAAAGTCAGTAAGCGTGAGCGTCGGTGGCTGGAATACATATTCGCCGATGCCCGAATATTCGCCAAGCATATCCCAATATCTGACCTGATAGCACCATTCCCTCGGGTATTTTTCAGAGAGCTTTTCGCCAAAGTTCCAGTCATACCAACTATCAAAAGCGATGCTGCCGAGAGGCTGTACGGATATTAGTCTGTACTCATTTATACGATAGAAGCTGCCCTGCTCGTATTCTCCGATATATTCAAGCTGGTCAAGGTCAGTAAAGCTATAGCTGCCATCCGCTATCTGCATTTCACCGTTTTCATCGAATATACAAATATCGGAAACCATCGAAGGAGAATACATTCCGCTGCCAAACCTCATGAAATCATCGGACGAAAGCTCTCCCCCAGGCTCATCTATACTGTTGGGCTTATCCGATATCCTGAAACAGTAGCTGAGTAGCCCGTAGTCATACTCTACTGTTATGCTGTATACCTTATCCGCTTTATCTATTGGTAGCACTAGCTCATATACACGTTCTGTATCTGCGTTTGAACCAGTGACATCGCTGTATCTCAGATTAAGCTTATCATCATTATCAAAGCAGACTGCCTCTATCAGCTCACCCGAGCCGAAGATACTTATCATCACCGTGTCATACCCTTCCAATGGCACATTGTCTGCCATGCTGTATGGATCAAGGCTTGCTTCATTCTGATGCCAATGATAGGCATAACGCTCAAGCTCTATCGTCTCTCCATCTATGTGGATGCAAGGGTCATCGGGGTAATCAACAGGCTTTGTGCTTCCAGGATTTCCATGTGTGACATAATAGAAGTAGTCGCCGAGATATTGTGCTATCCTGTTTTCATCCTGCGTCATATCGAACGTATAAAGCACATCGGCAAAATCAACATCAGGAATAAAGCGCACCTCATTACTCTGATAGGTCTGCTGCATCATCGCATTATACTCACTGATATTGACCGATCTGAATTCGCTGTTAAGATCGCTTCCATCGGTGATATAGTAGCCGATAACATGGTTACTGTCATCTATGAGCTTTTTGGTGATGCCGTAGCTGTCAACAACATAGCAAGCTTCTTCTCCCCCCTCTGCCACATAGTTCAGCTTTTTGTAGATATTAAGCACGGTATCCGTGCCATCAAGCACCGTGCGCACCTTATAATGCACCACATCATTGGGGAAGGCGGAAAACTCCGTCACATCCTTCACCGTGCCAACGTAGGATACTATGCCGTTGCCCCTTGCGAACAGGTGCAGCGTGTAGTATTCGCCCTCCTTATATGCGATGCCTATATGACCGTCATCATGATTGCCGAATACCATCAACTTATCAGCCTGCGGCTCCTGCTGCAGGAACATCCTTGCGACCGCACGGTATGCCTCCTCGTCTGTGGCTGCGCTGAGGGTGGTGGGAATGGCAGCCTCATTACCGGAGGACATGCCGCTGTCCTCAAATGCCGCAAGGAAATAGCCTGCCACAGTATCCGCATCCAAAATAGGCTTGAAATCCTCTGTAACGCTTCCGTCATGGGGGAGCGTTACACCCTTGCTTAAATCCCAGCCATCGATAAGCTTTGCCGTTTCCGCAGCGTATTCCGAATAAGATACATCTGCATAGCCAAGCCCGTTTGTTGTTGGCAGCGTTTCATCGTGGATATGATAGGAAACGATGTCACCATCCTCGTTTTCGATGCGTTTAACTGCGCTGATCAACCTTATATTTCCATCAGTTACTGTGTAATAGTAATCGAAATATTCCGTTTCTTTGCTCAGTGGGCTATACAGCCAATTTGAGTAATGTATCAGTATCTCTCCGTCTTTAGTATAGAACTCAAAGCTGTCTGCAACAGCGCTGCTAAGAGCGTTATTCTGCGTGAGCGATACCTCGCTGTCTATCTCAAAGATGTGCACATCATAGCGCAGCACATGGGGGACAAGGGTCACCGCATAATATTTATCTCCTGCCTGTGCCGCCTGCACCAGCATATCTTCACCATCAGCGGTGTTTATTTCCAAAAACAGCTCAGCGGCTTCACGGCTCAGCTCCTCCCAGGCGGTGGGTACAGTTACAGCATCGCCGCTGACATCGTTCTTCCTCAGTGCGTCAAGGATATATCCAGATACTATATCCTTATCGCCGATACGCTGAAAGCCCTCTGCATCACTGCTATCTGCAGGTAACTCTATGCTGTCAACAAGTGTCCAGCCCTCCGTTATGCGTTCCAGCTCAGAAAGGTATTCATCGTAGGTGCTCTCAACACGGTTGCTGTCGCCCTCAGAAGTATCGATGCTGAAATCAGCGATGTAGATATCCTTCATCTCGCCGTTGTCATCAGCATGCATTAGCTCTGCAATGCAGGTATACTCACCATTAATAAGGGTGTAGAAGTTCTCCTCATAGGAACGATAACCTGTAGCGATATCCTCATAGATATACAGGCTACGATATAGTATTCCCTTTTCATTTGTATACAACTCAAGATGGTTAGACCGCATGTGGAGATCTACCCATTCCACCTCGCTGCCGTTTACCGCATACACTACGGTGTTATATTCCGTTTCGTCATTCTGCGGTATCGTCATAAGCACCAATGCGCAGTCAGAAGATTGCCTTGCAGCCATAACATACATGGTATCGCCTGTAGCGTCGGTATGATTACGGTGGTGCTGAGGGAGATAATCCTCCGCTATCGCTATAGCAGCCATCTTGTTGATATCCAGTGTATCTCCGCCGTCGGGAGTAACGGTGTCCTCCAGCCCGAAAGCTTCAAGGATATATCCTGCAGCTGTATCTACATCGCCTATCACACGGAAGTGATCAGATTCTGTGCTGAATGCATCTGCAACATCAAAATCCTTACCCATAACAAAGTTCCATCCCTCGGTAAGGCGCATTTTTTCCGCAATGTAGTCAGCGTATTCCACCTCAACATACTCGCCATACGAACCATCAGTTTCAACACCGCCAATGAATACCCGATTCGTATCTCCGCCGAGCTCATGCCTGCGCACTGTTCCAAGATTTGTGTTCTGACCGTCTGCAAGTATAAAATAGTGTTCATCATAATATACGCTGCCCAGAAGAGCCGGCCCGCTTGTATCGTGTCCCAGCAAATTACGGTTTCCATCGTCAGGCACCGTATATTCATTCTGAGGCAGGTCAGAGTAATCCGGATACTCGGGTGCAAGATCAGGGTCTATATAATTACTATCCGCATATATCGTGTGAACAAGTATCTCGTCGCCCTTTTCGAAGAACTCTACGGTATTTGTATTAAAAAGATGTGCCACTCTTCTGACATCGTTGCCATTAGCCTCATACACGAGAGTGTAGTAGGAGGAATCGGAGAGGACAGTTATTGCTACCAGTCTACGCTCCTCACTGAGCCTTTCAGCCTGAACATGCATCGTATCAAGCATCGAGCTCTCAGCACTGTTAGTGAGAGTTTCGATAAACAGCTCTGCTATCTTTCTGCTGATCTCCTTCTCGTCAACAGGATCGGAGATTTCGCCAGTTTCAGCTGTTTCGGAGCTCTCGCTCGTTTCAACAGTCGGGTCGGTGACAGGGTCTATAGGGCTGTCATCGAACAGCAGTTTTCCCGTGAACACACAAAGCACCACCGCTGCTGCCGCAGCAACAACTGCTATAAACGGCTTGGTACCACGCTTTTTAGGGGAAGGCTCCAGCTTTACAGGAGTGACTGCCTCGCCGTAGTCCTCATCCGCCTTAGAGGGGACAGCTGTGCCGTGTTTTGCGAAGTATTCCGCTGCTTCATTGGTGAGCTTTTCATCGATAAGCTCCGTTACGTTTTCCCATAGTTCTTTATTCATACGCTTATCCCCCTTTCCTCCAAATATGTACGCAACGACTGTCTTGTGCGCATTAGAATGCTTTTTACTGTGTTTTCTCCGATGCCTGTATTGAGCGATATATCACTGACGCTCATGTTATAGTAATACCTAGCAATAAATACAACTCGCTTTTTCTGCGTGAGCGAACGCAAAAACTCATTGAGGTACTTCCCTATCAGTGTGCAATCATACTTCTGCTCAACACTATATCCGTCAGATATCACTTCAGACAGCTCACCAAGCTGCTCCTCAAAACCCCTTAACTTTATCTTCTGATACGCAGTAAGAGCGGTGTTGCGCACTATCCTACATAGATAACCGCACAGCGACTCGGGATATTTCGGCGGAATAGCGTTCCACAGCTTGACGTATGATGTGCTGACACACTCCTCCGCATCCTCATAATTATTAAGGATATTGTATGCTATCCTTCCGCAGAGACCGCCGTATTTTCCTTGAACCTCGGATATCGCTTGCTCTGAACGTTCGTTGAACAGCTCGATTATTTTTTTGTCATCCAAACCTATCACTCCCATTTTATTGTATACCTATCACTGCAATATTTCAAGCAGTTTTTCTCTATATAAATAATAACTCCGATTTTATATATCAGGTTGCATAGATAGTAAAAAATCTTCATCTAAACAAAGAAAAAGCTGCGTGTTACCACGCAGCTTTTAATGGTCAGCCGACCGCCATATCAGTTATACTGCTGACAGCCGCCTAAAATGCCACCGATAATTATCAGCAGCAGCCGCAGTTGTTGTTGCAGCTGTTGTCAGAGATGCAGCCGCTGTTGCCGTTGCCGCATACGCAGAACAGGAGAATGAGGATGATGATCCAGCAGCAAGAGTTGTTACCACCAAAGTTGAAGCATGACATAATAATGTCCTCCTTAAAAAATATGTTTGAAAGTTCCGCTTCGTATCGAAGTTACCTTTCATGGTACATAATATGCCTGAGAATAAATTTTGTTACAGGAGATATTGCATGAATTAAATAATTTTCGCTGTCTATAATAGAAATGGAAGATGTTTCCGCTGACTAAACTGAAAGGACAGTGTTGAGATGATATCATTCAACGGATTTACGGATAAAGCAGTGAGGGCAGTAAATGCAGCCATTGCTGCCGCAATGAGCTTTGGACATAGCTATGTGGGCAGTGAGCATTTGCTGTACGGGCTAGTAAGCGACGAAGGCTCTCCATCGGCGATATGCCTCAGGAAACAGGGGGTCGGAAAAAGCGAAGTTCTCGGCAGGCTTGAGGCACTCGTCGGAAAGGGAGTTCCAACAAGGCTAGGCGCATCCGATCTCACCCCACGCAGTAAACGACTGATGGATAGTGCTGTCACACTGGCTAAAAGCGAAGGCTGCCGTGCCGCAGGCACTGAGCATCTGCTAAAAGCAGTGCTGCTTGACAAAGACTGCTACGCCAATGTGATACTCTCCGAACTTGGAGCAGATGCAAAAAAACTATCCGCTGAAGCAGGCACAAGACGCTATGTTGAACCCTCCTTTGATGCCACAAAGGAGCGCAATGTAAAGCATCCGACCCTGGACAAATATGCAAGAGAGCTTACCGAAATGGCACGCAGCGGAAAGCTCGACCCTGTCATTGGCAGAGAAACAGAAACTGAACGGCTTATACAAATACTCCTGCGCCGCTACAAGAACAATCCCTGCCTTGTAGGAGAAGCAGGCGTAGGCAAGACCGCAGTTGTAGAAGGCTTTGCGCAGCGGATCGCAGATGGCAGTGTCCCTGAAGAACTGCGCTCAAAGAGGATATTTTCGCTTGATGTCACCGCTATGCTGGCAGGTGCAAAGTACAGGGGAGATTTTGAGGAGCGCATTAAATCTGCCATCAACGAAGCCTCATCAGACAGAAGCATAATACTTTTTATCGACGAGCTCCACGGTATCGTTGGCACCGGTGCAGCAGAAGGGGCAGTTGATGCAGCAAATCTGCTGAAACCACAACTTGCAAGGGGAGAGATAAGCCTGATAGGTGCTACCACTATCGACGAGTACCGCAAATTCATCGAAAAAGACAGCGCACTGGAGCGCAGATTTCAGCCAATAACCGTCGAAGCCCCATCAGAGGAGGAAACGGTGGAAATACTGAAAGGTCTGCGCTCAAAGTACGAAGCTCACCACAAAGTCACCATAACCGATGAAGCCATAACCGCCGCTGTAAAGATATCTCAAAGGTATATTCCCGACAGAAATCTGCCAGATAAAGCAATAGACTTGCTCGATGAAAGTGCCGCAAGGGTAAGATTAAGATGCAGCCCAACCTCGCAGGGGGCTTCACTGGAAGATGTAAGAGCAGAGATGGCAAGGGCATTGAGCAAGCAGCAGTTCACAAGGCTGCCGCAGCTGAAAAGGAACGAAAGTGAGCTAATGGCACAGCTATGTAAGTCCGCTGAACGTGAGATACGCATAACACCGGAAGATATTGCGGCAACCGCAGCAATAGTAACAGGTATCCCTGTCAGCCGCATATCCGAGGATGAGCGTGTGCGTCTTTGCAACATAGAAGATGCTCTCAAAAAGCGAATCATCGGTCAGGATAAAGCGATCGAACAGGTAGCAAGGGCAGTACGCAGGGGACGTGCAGGTCTGAGAGAGCCACATCGTCCCAGCTGCTCATTCATGTTCCTCGGGCAGACTGGAGTCGGCAAGACCGAGCTGTGCAAGGCACTTGCTGAGAGCGTATACGGTGACGAAAATAAGATGATACGCTTCGATATGTCAGAATTTATGGAAAAGCACAGCGTTTCAAAGCTCATCGGCTCACCTCCAGGCTACGTTGGCTATGGCGAAGAAGGACAACTGATAAAGCAAGTGCGCCGCCATCCATATTCTGTAGTTCTTTTTGACGAGGTGGAAAAGGCTCACCCTGATGTGCTTAATCTGCTGCTACAGATATTGGAGGAAGGCAGGCTGACAGGCTCGGACGGCAAAACTGCTGATTTTTGCAACACAATCGTCATCATGACAGGAAATGTCGGTGCAGAGCAATTGAATGCAACTCATGTAGGCTTCGGCACTACTGAAGCACCAAAATCCGATGTAATGAAAGCTCTCAAAAAGCAGTTCAGACCCGAGTTTATAAACCGCATCGACAGCGTTATAGTGTTCGAGCAGCTCGGTGAACCTGAAATACGGCAGATATGCGTTGTCATGCTTGAAGGACTTGCTAAGCGTGCCGCCGCAAGAGGTATCGATATCTCGTTCAGCGACGGAGCAGTGCAGCGGCTATGCTCCGAAAACAGAGACAACACTATGGGTGCAAGACCTCTGCGCCGTATCATCACTGCTCAGATAGAAGATCTGCTTTCGCAGAAGATAATCGATGGTGAGCTTTCTGACGGCTGCCGTGCTGAAATATGCCCTGCTGCTCAGGGATACGATGTGCGTATGCTGTCAAGGCTGTAATAAGAGTTTCGGGCGGCTGATGCCGCCCTTTTTATCTAAAATATCGTGTCTTCAATAATTCCATAGCTACCCTGTATTTTCTTCTATGATCTATAATGTATAGTGTTGTGAAACAAATGCCAACATACACTGCACTACAAAATGTGAGCCTTGTGCTTATTTTTTCATGTAAAGACCTTGACAATGCCCACCATATATCATATAATAAATATGTATGTTTTGGCAACAATCGGCGCAATACCGTGGGAGCAGTAATGCGTGTATTGCAACAGAGGTAATAGACATGAAAAAAGAAAAAAAGAAGCTCGGCAACAAGCTCAACCTCATCGTCTGCGCAGTGGCATTTCTAATAATGCTGTTCTACCTGATATTCGTAGATAAGATAGAAAATGTTGTCGCAGCCATTCAGAATATGAATCCGATATTTCTGGTGATTTGCATACTGTTCATGGTAGGTTACTGGCTGACAGAAACAGCTACCGTTCACGTTATGCTGAAAGAACTACATCCAACCGCAAAATTCTGGCATACTTGGCTTGATACCATCATCGGACAGTATTTCAACTGCATCACACCCTGCGCATCCGGCGGACAACCTATGCAGGCTTACTACTTTGTAAAGTTCGGAGTACCGCTTGGAGCTGCTATGACAGGACTGCTGTCACGCTTCATAGTGTATCAGTTCGTGCTGACGATATATTCAGTATTCACGCTTGCAGTCGGATTCAGCGAGTTTGGCGACGACCTCAGCAGCAAAGGCCTTATGCCATTCGTATTTATCGGCTTTGTGATAAATACAGCAGTCATCATTGCATTGATATCTATTGCGGTGTGGAAAAAAGGCACTGTCAAGATAGTTCACTGGTTCATATCACTGCTGGCTAAGCTGCACATCGTTAAAAACCCGATGAAGCATCGCCTTTATTTCGTAAGAGAAATAAATAAATTCCATCACAATTTCAACTTTCTAAAAAAGAATGTTGGAGTTATCATTAAAAGCTGCATCTTCACATTTATACAACTGACACTCTATCTCAGCATATCATATGTGCTGTACAGGGGCTTTGGCCTTGGCGAGGCTAGCCTTTTGCAGATAATCTCCTATCAGGCTTATGTGCTGATGATATCCTCCTTCATCCCGCTTCCCGGAGCTATGGGTGGGGCAGAGCTGGGCTATGCAGGCTTCTTTGGAGATATCTTCGGAGCATATACCGGTGTATCTACGATGCTGTGGAGAATATTCACATTCTATCTTCCGATAATCGTAGGACTTGGATTCACACTCACCCTGCGTGAAAAGGGCATCGATGATCCCACAACACTGGAGGGTAAGCACGCTATGTATAATATGAAGCAGGAAATGCTCAAAAATGAAACAAATAACAAATAAAAGGAAGACAACATTATGGCAGAAATCAGACAAGAGATCGAAAAACGCCGCACATTTGCGATAATCTCCCACCCCGATGCAGGTAAAACTACACTTACCGAAAAATTCCTGCTATACGGAGGCGCTATCACCCTTGCAGGTGCAGTAAAGGGCAAGAAAAATGCCCGTCATGCTACATCAGACTGGATGGAGATCGAAAAGCAGCGTGGAATCTCAGTAACCTCATCAGTTATGCAGTTTAACTATGAAGGCTACTGCATCAACATCCTCGATACCCCCGGACATCAGGACTTCTCCGAGGATACCTATCGTACACTTATGGCAGCCGACAGTGCCGTAATGGTCATCGATGCCGCAAAGGGCGTTGAGAACCAGACACGCAAGCTGTTCAAAGTCTGCGTAATGCGAAATATACCCATCTTTACATTCATCAACAAGATGGATAGAGAATCCCGCAATCCCTTTGAACTGCTGGATGAGATCGAGAATGAGTTAGGTATCAAGACATACCCTGTCAACTGGCCTATAGGTTGCGGCAAGGATTTCAAGGGTGTATATGACCGTGAAAACCGCCGCATAATCTCCTTTGAGGCTAACGGCGGCAGCAAGGAAGTTGAGGCTACCGAAGTAGACCTTAACGATGCCAGTCTTGCAGATGTTATAGGACAGAATAATTACGATACTCTCACTGAGGATGTGGAACTACTTGACGGCGCAAGTGAGGAATTTAATATGGAGCTTGTAAACAATGGTAAGCTCTCCCCTGTATTCTTCGGCTCTGCACTGGCCAATTTCGGCGTTGAGCCGTTCCTTGAAAACTTCCTCAAAATGACCACCGCCCCACTCTCACGAAAGACTATCGATGGCGAAGTAAGCCCGTTTGATCCCGAGTTTTCCGCTTTTATCTTTAAGATACAGGCAAACATGAACAAGGCTCATAGAGATAGGATCGCATTTATGCGTATATGCAGCGGTAAGTTTGATAAGGATATGGAGGTGCTCCACGTCCAGAACGGCAGAACGATGCGCCTTTCTCAGCCTCAGCAGATGATGGCAAGCGAGCGTGAGGTAATCAGCGAAGCCTATGCTGGCGACATCATGGGTGTGTTCGACCCAGGCATCTTCTCCATCGGTGATACCGTTTGTTCCCCTAAGAAAAAGGTTCAGTTTGAGGGCATCCCAACCTTTGCACCCGAGCATTTCGCCCGTATCCGTCAGAAGGACACCCTTAAAAGAAAGCAGTTCATCAAGGGCACTACCCAGATAGCACAGGAGGGTGCCATCCAGATATTCTCTGAGCCGCAGACAGGCTTCGAGGAAGTAATTGTAGGCGTTGTAGGTGTCCTTCAGTTTGAAGTTCTTGAGCACCGCCTTAAAAGTGAATACAATGTTGATATAATCCGTGAGGGTCTGCCCTATCAATTCATCCGCTGGATAACGAGCGAAAAGCATATTGCAGGTGGTCTTGACGAGCTGCAGAAGCTCATACTCACCTCCGATACAAAGCTTATTCAGGATGTAAAGGGAAATTATCTCCTAATCTTCACAAGCGAGTGGAATATCAAATGGGCTCTCGACAAAAACGATGGTCTTGAGCTTGCAGAATTCAACAGAGATTAAAAAACACAATGTAATACAAATCGGCGTACAGCTACAGGCACGACCTAAAGCTGTGCGCCGATGTTTTTTTACAAGGCTATCCGACAGAAATCCCCGACTAGCTTCGGCATATTTTATACTGCTGCTGATATATAATAATTGTACAAGGTGTGATGAAAATGATTATTTATATAGATGTGCTGCTAGCCCTAAATCTCTACATCAACTACTTTCTGATACGCTCTGCGGCACTGCTTCTGAGGGCAAAGCCGAGTCCCAAGCGCTGCTTGCTTGCCGCTGCGATAGGTGCTGCATCTTCACTGGTAATACTGATACCCGATCTGCCCGTTGTCGCCGCCTTACTTATAAAGGCAGCAACGGGAGTTGCAATGGTGCTCACTGCATTCGGCATAGGCTCAAAATACGATGTTGTGCTGAGAGTGCTTGTAATGCTAAGTGTAAGCTTTATTTTCAGTGGGCTTATGCTGGCGCTATGTAGTTTTGTCGCTCCCCTCGGGATGGTATGCAGCAACGGTATTACATATTTTGATATTCCGATCTCAGCCGTGGCAGTGCTGACTATAATTGCCTATTGCGTAATAAAAGTGATACGTCGGTTTACAGACAAAAAGATAAGCTCCAGTGACATCTCAGAGGTGACTATACGATGCGGTGACATAGCAGCCAAACTAAAAGGCTTTCCCGATACAGGAAACGGCCTATGCGACCCGTTCAGCGGCAGACCTGTAATAATATGTACCGCTGCTACAATTGAAACCATACTGCCCGATAACGTAAGGCTGTATCTCAGCGGAGAACTTGCCGATGATATCGGAATTCGGCTTGTACCCTGCAATACTGTCACATCAGAAGGATTGATCCCGATATTCAATGCTGACAGTGTGCTCATAAAAGGCAAAAATGCCGATGCCGTAATAGGCGTCAGCAAATGCGGATTCAGAACAGATATAGATTGTATTTTCGATCCAAAAATTTTAACATAACGGAGGTATCATATCATGCTGAATTTTATTGTAAAGCTGCTTGATGAGGGGCTTGAAGCATTCCTGCGATTTGCAGAAAAAGGAGACAAGGATCTTTTCGATGTTGCGTACATCAACGGCTCCGATTCGCTCCCTCCCCCCCTTTCTCACGAGGAGGAGGAAGAAATGTTCAAACTGCTTGAAACCGACTTTCAGACAGCCCGTGACAAGCTGATAGTACACAATCTGCGACTAGTGGTATACATAGCTAAAAAGTTCGAAAACACCGGCATCGGATTGGAAGACCTCATATCCATCGGCACCATCGGACTGATAAAAGCAGTTAATACATTCAGCGTATCCAAAAATATCAAGCTTGCCACCTATGCTTCACGCTGCATCGAAAACGAGATACTGATGTATCTTCGCAAAACAAGCCAATACCGCTGCGAGGTATCAATAGACGAGCCGCTGAATGTTGACTGGGACGGAAACGAGCTGCTGCTATCCGATGTCCTCGGCACCGACCCTGACAGTGTAAGCACACGTATAGAGTCAGAAGAGGAAACAAGGCTTTTATACGAGGCTATAGATCGCCTTACCCCAAGAGAACGCCTCATAATGGAGATGCGATTTGGGCTGCGTGGACGCAAGGAAAAAACGCAAAAGGAGGTCGCCGACGAGATAGGCATCTCACAAAGCTATATTTCACGCCTTGAAAAGCGGATATTGAAACAACTCCGTGACGAGCTCAATAAGGTGTTTAGCTGATTTGCGCTAGATGCTGTCCTTTATCTTGCTGAGCGCACTTTTTTCAAGACGAGATACCTGCGCCTGACTTATGCCTATCTCCTTTGCGACCTCTACCTGCGTTTTACCGCTGAAAAAGCGCAGACGAAGAATTCGCTTTTCACGGGAGCCAAGCTGCCTAAGTGCCTCTTTCAGTGATATCTCCTCCAGCCAGTTGTTGTCGTCATTATGGTCACCCAGCTGGTCAAGGACATAAATGGTGTCGCCTGACTCGGAAAAAACAGGCTCATATAGTGAGATAGGCTCACTGATAGCTTCCAGAGCAATGACTATCTCCTGACGAGGGATACCGAGCTCCTTTGCTATCTCATCAACTGTAGGCTCTGCATTCTTCTCAGCGGTGAGCTTCTCCTTTGCCTGCATCGCTTTATATGCAAGGTCACGCACCGAGCGGCTTACACGCACCGGGCTATTGTCACGAAGATATCTACGCAGCTCTCCCATTATCATAGGCACTGCATACGTGCTGAATTTTACAGGCTGTGAGATATCAAAGTTGTCGATCGCTTTCATCAATCCGATACACCCTACCTGAAACAAGTCATCGGGACTTTCTCCCCTGCCTGCAAACCGCTGAATGACACTGAGTACCAGCCTCAGATTGCCGTTGATAAGCTCCTCCCTAGCCTGCATATCGCCTTGCTTTACAAGCTTTAGCAGCTCCATCTTTTCACGCTCCTTGAGCACCTTTAGCTTTGAGGTGTTGACACCGCTTATCTCTACTTTGTTGTAATACAAAAAACCACTCCCTGACTTCCTGATTTGTATCAGTATTATTGTCAGAGAGTGGTAATTTTATTCTATATTTCTTGAGGTAGATTTGTATAATAACTTATTCCTTACCTTCACTACCTCCAAGTTTGTCAACAAGCACTGCTGTCAACACACCGAATACAAGACATACAAAACCTGCACCCGTTTCGAGATTAAAACCAAAACCCGAAGGTAGTATCGCATACACTGATCCGATAACAAGTCCCATAATGGCACTATATACCATCAGCTTATACTTACTGATAAGTACACTGATGAGCTTTGCTCCTGCCATTATTCCGATGATAACACCAATGGCAAATGGGATAAGCACAAAGAAATTTAAGTCTTTGATAGCACCTATAACCGTTTCGTAAACACCCATCAACATCATTACAAAGCTTCCGCTGACACCAGGGATTATCATAGTGACAGCCGCAACAGCAGCGCATACCAACAGCTTGACCGAAGCGATGATATTAAAACCCTCAACAACATCGGGAGCGATGTTTACAATATCTGCTTGCTGCAGCACCGCAAGCCCTACTACCGCCGCAAATGCAAGAATGAACGGAACTATACAAATTGGCTTTACCTTGCTTTCCTCAGTACCAATCTTGATGATAAGCGGAATACTGCCGAGGATAAGCCCAATAAAATACATATTTGTCTGCACTCCGAAATTCTCAAATAGCAGTGTGATTAAAAATGCAAATCCGAGGATTCCACAGCCTGCCCCAAGTCCAAAGCTAAGCAAGAACGGGATATTTTTGAAAATAGCCTTGACGCCCGAGATAGCTTCCGTCAGCTTGTCATAGATGCCAAAAATAACGAGCATCGTGCCACCGCTTACACCAGGAATGACATTAGCAATACCAAACGCAAGACCGGTAATAAAAAATCTGAGATATTGTACGAAATTCTTCATTTTGTTTTTTCTTCCTTATTTGAACTTTATCATTAATCTGCCAATAGCATATCCCACAACCGCAAACATTCCTGCCGCAATTGATACTAGCAGCGCAAGAGCATCGACCGCCTCCATAGAGAAGCACTGATTGACAAACGGAATATACACCAACAATATCGGCAACAGAATGATACCGCCAAGAATCATAAACGTGCTTTTACCCATATTCATCAATGCCTTGAAAGGCTTGTGGTCAGATATATTTAGGAATGCAAAGCCTGCTGTTGCGATACTCATAGTCACCAGAGCACAGCTGCGTGCAAAGTCAGAATTTGAGCCTGTATACATAAACATATAGGAGGCTATCGAAACACCTCCGATAAGCAGACCCATAAGCAGTATCTTGCCGATGAACCAATAGTTCAGCTTTTTTCTCGCAACATAGCTTGATGGAGGCAGCTTTGCACCTGAATCGCTGCGGTCACCCAGATAAGCAAGCGCTGCCGCAGGAAGCATCAACATCGTAAGCAGAGCCATCACAGCAGGATTAAGCATCGGCTGCGCCCCTGCAATAATATTGAACGACATCATCACCAGCATCGCAACATAGCCAGCAAGCATAATGGAGAAGCTGCGCTTGATGTTGCAGTGCATCTGTCGTGCATGTGATATCATTCCCGAAATAACGGAAATATTGTTCTTCTTCATTATAATATCTGCATTCTCCTGCGCAGCGGGAGCAGCATCAGCAATAGTGATACCCACATCAGCCATACTGAGAGCATCTGCATCGGTAACACGGGTGCCTGTCATACCAACTATCTCACCCTTCTCCTGCAGGCACTTGATGATGTATAGTTTCTGCACTGCCGATACCTGCGCATAGATATCCGCATCCAGATCGATCGGTTTATTACTGTTGACCGCATCAGATATCATTTTTCCAGTTACTGTCTTACCCGAAAGGCCGATCATCCTGCCGATCGCCTCAGCCACCGGAGTATCATCCTCAGTGAGCATTATCATCTTAACACCCACACGCTTGCAGGTCTTTACTGCAGGGATAACAGCCTCAAGCATAGGAGCCTCAAGAGCTATAAGTCCCACATAGGTATAAGAAAAGCTTGCAGTAATATCGCAATCCTCAGCAGTATTGACGCAGGCTACTGCCATAACATGATAGCCCTTATCGTAAAAATCCTTTGCCGCTTTCATTACAGCGTCATGCTCTTCGTTGCTGATATTACAGAAAGGCAGTACCTTATCAGGAGCACCCTTTACACATGAAAGGAAATTTCCGCCGAAATCCCACTGACAGCCGGTGATACCAAGCTCTTCCTTGTCGTGCATGCGCTTAATGAGAGTATTCTGATAAAGGTCTGCAATATCCGCATCATAGAACGTTGCACGCACCATTATCGCCTTTTCGATGGCATTTGCAGGCTCTTCGGGGTCGCAGGAGAGAACAGCAGCCTTGTAAAGCAACTCATCACTCTGGGTATATATGCTGCGCACCTCAAAATGTCCCTGAGAGATAGTTCCCTCTTTCTCAACACAGAGCACTGACATAGAGTTCAGCTTTTCGGCATCGGCAAGGGATTTGATAAGCGTTCCCTTGTTTATAAGCCCAGAAATTCCGCTGCTGTAATAAATGCGGATAACAGTGCTAACACCCGTAGGCAGCAGACAAAGCCCGACAGAAATACCCTTGAGTGCCGCATCTATAACAGTTTCACCCGAAATAGTCCAAAGTATAATGGAGATGAGTGCCACCACCGCTGCAACTGCGGAGCATACAGGTATCATGCGGCGCATATTTTCCTCAAGCTTGGTGTAATACTCTCTTGCACCTGCAAGCTCATGAATGTTTTCACGGAAATAAACAGTATCCTCGCCTGTTCCCGTTACTTTACATATTGCAACACCTGTCAGCATTTTTGAGCCGCTGTAAACATGGGTCTGCTTCAGCTTTCCCTTACCCAGTGCACCAGTATATTTAGGTACGGGCTTGTAGGATCGTGTAAACACGCCCTCATCAACTGTCACCTGCCTGCTTTCCATTATGTAGGCGTCAGCAGGCACCTGCTCACCAGCCTGCACTATGATGATATCCTCGGGAACTATGTCCTCTTTATATACAAGCTCTATCTTACCGTTGCGTATCGCCCTAAACTGCACCGAGCTTGACTCTGTAAGCTCATGCAGTCGCTCATCTGCTCCCATGCAGATATAAATCTCAGCGATGATATAGAATACGGCAATAAGAATGATAGCAATTCCAGCTCCGAAATAATCGGAAAAAAGGCTAAGGATACCTGCAATAAGCATCAATATGAATGACGGAGAAAGCAGCGTTTTAACAGGAGAAAAGCGAACAGGCTTCTCCATCTCCTTATCAAAAACATTACTGCCATACATCTCCATGCGGTTCTCGACCTCAGCATCTGACAGACCGGTGTAGTCCTGCTTAAAATTCAAAAAATATGCCATTATTAATTACACGTCCTTTAGTTCAATTATCTATTCAAAGTGCAAAAGCCTGAAAAGGCCCGTTCATTCAAAACTATACTCTTATATTGTCGCATATTTTTACAAAAAAATCAAGTGCTTTATGGCTTTTTAAGAAATATTTAAGGCAAAAGCGATAATCTAATGCACGGCTGAATAATACGATACCCTGTAATCGTATACTATACACATAAAATCTCAGCAAAAACACACAATAAATCTATTGCAAAAAACAGTAAAGTGTGATAAAATATATCTAAGGCGGAAATAGCCGCTTTACTTGTATTTTGAAAGGAGTTTTTTATAATGAGTTTTTTTGATGAGTTGCTGTCCACCACCAAGAACGTAGCTTCTACTGCAGGCAAGAAGGGCGATGACGCTGTTAAGTTCTCTAAGCTGAAGCTCAAGGTTGCACAGATCAACAGTGAGATCAAGGATAAGTATACTAAGCTCGGTGAGATGATCTACTCTATGGCTAAGGCTGACGAGAAGCACACCGAAGAGTTCGACCTGATGGTTGAAGAGATCGATGCCCTGTACGTTAAGCTTGCTGAGACAAAGGCTGCCCTTGATGAGCTCAGACAGCTCGTTGCATGCCCCGGCTGCGGTGCAAAGACCAAGAACGAAAACTGCTTCTGCCCCAAGTGCGGCACTAAGCTCCCCAAGCCTGAGCCCAAGCCCGTTGAGGAAGCGGCTACCGAAGAAGCTCCTGCAGCTGAGGAGAAGACAGAGGCTGTAAGCATTGAAAAGAAGAACGAGGAATAATTCCTTCAGTTAAAAATCCATAGATATGTGCGTCGCCCGTCGGCGCACATATTACAGTGCAGCACTGCACAACAAATTAAATTCCACACCCGAAAGGATAACAACAATGGCTGAACTCAGATGGAACCCTCTCATCAACGACTGGGTAATGATCGCATCCCACCGTCAGAACAGACCTCAGATGCCTAAGGATTGGTGTCCCTTCTGTCCAAGCGGCGGAAAGGTACCCGAATACGAGGTGCTGAAGTATGATAACGACTTTCCTGCCCTCTCACAGACCCCTCCACCCGAGGATGATGTGGCCAATGATTTCTTCAAGACTGCTCCCTCCTACGGCAAGTGCGAGGTCATCCTGTATTCTCCCGAGCATACAAAGACGCTAAAGGAGCTTCCTCACAGCCACGTGTGCAAGCTGGTAGACCTGTGGTGCGAGCGTTTCGAGGAGCTAAAAAAGGATGAAAACATCAAATTCATCTTCATCTTTGAAAACAGAGGCGATGTTGTAGGCGTTACGATGCCCCACCCCCATGGTCAGATATACGGCTACAGCTTTATCCCGAAGAAGATAGAGCTAGAGGACGAGACTTTCCGCAAGAGCATCAAGGAAAAGGACAAGTGCCTTTGCTGCGATATGCTGGAGCACGAGGTGGCCGACGGTAGACGTATCATCTTTGAGAATGACAGTTTTACTGTGTTTCTCCCCTTCTTCTGCGAATATCCATACGGTATCTACATAATGGCAAAGCGCCATGTGCAGTACATCAGTGAGCTTGACGAGAAGGAACGTGCAGACCTCGCAGATATTGTAAGAAAGTGCGCAGGAACACTTGACAGCCTGTTTGACTACAACTTCCCATACATGATGTGCATGTATAATGCTCCTGTAAACAGCGGCGATGTATCTCATCACCACTTCCAC
>JAZPZN010000111.1:0-23047 GCA_045544715.1 Oscillospiraceae bacterium
GCCATTTGTAAGCCCAGTTACGGTATAAGATGTAACTGTCAGTGCCTTATTAAGAACTGTGTACTTTTTGGTAGAAGCATTATACATAGATACTGCGTAAGCTGTTGCTCCACCTACTTCATCCCATGTCAGTGTTATCTGGCTGTCTCCTGGATATGCCTTTACATTCTCAGGCTTTACTGAGCTGCCTACAGGTGTTGCAGTAACATGATCATCTGTAGTGAACTTGTTCCATCCTCCATTTACATAAGCCTGTACGACAAATGTATATGTTGTGCCATTTGTAAGCCCTGTCACTGTATAAGATGTATCTGTCAGTGCCTTATTAAGAACTGTGTACTTTTTGGTAGACGCATTATACATAGATACTGCGTAAGCTGTTGCTCCACCTACATCATCCCATGTCAGTGTTATCTGACTGTCTCCTGGATATGCCTTTACATTCTCAGGCTTTACTGAGCTGCCTACAGGTGTTACAGTAACATGATCATCTGTAGTGAACTTGTTCCATCCTCCATTTACATAAGCCTGTACGACAAATGTATATGTTGTGCCATTTGTAAGCCCTGTCATGGTATAAGATGTATTTGTCAGTGCCTTATTAAGAACTGTGTACTTTTTGGTAGACGCATTATACAGAGATACTGCGTAAGCTGTTGCTCCACCTACTTCATCCCATGTCAGTGTTATCTGGCTGTCTCCTGGATATGCCTTTACATTCTCAGGCTTTACTGAACTGCTTACAGGTGTTGCAGTAACATGATCATCTGTAGTGAACTTGTTCCAGTCTCCATTTACATAAGCCTGTACGACAAATGTATATGTTGTGCCATTTGTAAGCCCTGTCACTGTATAAGATGTATTTGTCAGTGCCTTATTAAGAACTGTGTACTTTTTGGTAGAAGCATTATACAAAGATACTGCATAAGCTGCTGCTCCATCTACTTCATCCCATGTCAGTGTTATCTGGCTGTCTCCTGCATACACCTTTACGTTCTCAGGCTTTACTGAACTGCTTACAGGTGTTGCAGTAACATGATCATCTATAGTGAACTTGTTCCATCCTCCATTTACATAAGCCTGTACGACAAATGTATATGTTGTGCCATTTGTAAGCCCAGTTACGGTATAAGATGTATCTGTCAGTGCCTTATTCAGAACTTTGTACTTTTTGGTAGAAGCATTATACATAGATACTGCGTAAGCTGTTGCTCCGTCTACTTCATCCCATGTCAGTGTTATCTGGCTGTCTCCTGGATATGCCTTTACATTCTGCGGTGCAAATACACCTTTTTTAGCAATGTAAATCGTATCCTTTGTCATAGCTCCAAACTCAGTTACAACCTGACCACTCTCATCACCGTATATGATCCAGCCAATGCAACCTGTGGGAAGCGTTGGAACTATCGCTTCTTCTCCAACTTCATATACTGCGCTTGTGAGCTCACTTCCATCACTGTCAAGGAAGCTTATGATTACATACGGAATATCTCCGTCTATCTCTCTTATGTACTGCTCTATCGTGTTGTTGAATTCGTAATATTCCTCACTCTCAGTGGAGACCTCAACAGTAATGATCCCCGTCTCCTCTCCTGCTGTTAAGAGTTCACTTACATCAAACAGCTCCTGATGTGTGGAATTAGCATCAACACTGTCTACCGGTACTCGCTTCAGCTTTTTGCCTTCCTCATTTGTAAGAGTAAGCACACATGCGGTAGGAATATAGCTTTCATTGTGGATATCTACAACGAGGTATGCGTTATTTCCGCCCACTACTTCCTTCGTGGTCACTGACAACTCTGTCTTACCTAATGACAATGTTGCGGAATTGTTGGATTCATCCGCATCATCACTTACCAATACCGTAATCGTATACTCTGTATCATCAACCGTTTCTACTGGCATCGCTACAGTATATTCTGCTATCTCTCCTACTGCTGTCGTGTCGCTCATCGTTGTATCTATCAGTGTTCCGCTTGCATCTGAGATGATAATATCCACGCTTTCGATAGGCTTTGTACCATTGTTCATCACCTGCAGAACTACAGGCAGCGTTTCGCCTTCAACTATATCCTCATAATCAAAGTCTGCCGACAACAACTCCGCATCTGTCTTTTCGTTGAAGAGGCAATATTTCAGCTCTGAACTGTCAGTTATATCGCTGTCTGTCACTTCAATGAGAGTATCCATAAATCCCGCCATATCCTCGCATGCACTGAAATGGGATATCTCATTCTCTGATGTGTAGATCTCTACAGGTGCTGTCCACTGATCATCTACGTAACTTGTAAGGTATACACTTCCCTTTTCTTCAGCATTCATGCTGTAATAAAGGATGTCATCACCTGCTACCTCATATTTACTTGTGACCATCACATTTTCTGCGAGAGTCTGTATCTCCTCCGATGCATCACCGCAATAATTGAGCGTTCCATCTGCGTACCAATACAGCACTTCTCCGCTTACAGAGGGAAGCTTGCCGATATTCACACCTGAGATCTCGCCTTCTGCTATTACTGCATCTCCCAGATGCAGCGATATATCGTCCACTGTTGTAAGGTCGTTGTCGCCGTCGGTCATGTATACTATCTGCATCTCGCCGTTCAGCTCGCCTATGGCTAGTGAAGTCACCGCATCGTTTCCCTCAGAATATATCTCTGGAGTGCTCCATACACCATCTTCATAGATGCTATATGCTATAGCATTTGTTTCATTTAGGCCGAAGAGATCTGTATCTATATTATGTACCCATGCAGCTGCAGGTGCTCCGTTTACCTCGCCCATTACTGCCGAGTGATCATAGCCCTCGGATGCAAGTATCGTTACAGGTGCAGAGAATGTTCCGCTTTCAGCATCGAACTGCGATGCCTTTATCACGAACGAACCTGCCAGCTCTTCTGCAGTAACAGTATCACCGAAGCTCTGATCCGCATCCTGATATATCGCCCACAGCTCGCCGTTTATCTCGTAGATATCTGCGCCCCAGTCAGCAGTGGTATTGTCATCCAGCTGTACAGGGGTTGACCATGCTCCGTTACGGAATACCATGTACTTGAGTACAGTCTGATCTGCAACTCCTCTTTCAAGGTCAGAGTCAAGATACAACATCACTGTATCGCTGCCATTCGTTGCAAGCACGGGAGCCGCTGCCATGTAGATATCACTTATCAGTACCGCTACATCTCCGTTTGCTGCGGCATTCAGCGCTGCAACTGTTGACAGATACTCCTGCTCAGACAGCATCGTGTAAGAGCTGCTGTCGTACAGCGGCAGGTAATAAGAGCTTTCCTCTATGGCTGAATTCAGTGATGCTCCATTTCTTGGATACAGGTTCCACGTCTTTTCTGCTATGGTGTGCTTGTATGTAAACGGACCTAAGTATGCCTTTAGTCCAAGACCTGCGGTCAAATCAATTTTTTCAACGCCCGAGTCTTTAGTGGTTGAAATCAGGATGATGTCTATAGATAATTCACCCTTGCCTGTTACGCCTACGCCAGCAATCTTACCTACACCTACACCAGCAAATGGCTCGATAGCCACTTTGAGACCAAGATCAAGATCGCCGAAAAGCTCCTGTTTTTCAAAACTGTAGCCGATCTGAGCATTGAGCGTAGCCCCTGCGGAGAAATCTACGCTCACGACCACTGGTACAGGGCCTACCATAAATGTTTTGGTTATGCCGTTGCTGTAGGTAATAGATGCAATAAGCACAACACTTATCGAAGATAGACCGTTTTCACCGATAGATGCTTCGCCGTAGCCTGCCAGCATTATATCGCAAGCCTGATCCTTTGAAATAAGCTTTCCTGTTTTTCCTGGATTGTCCAGACATCTTTTAAGCGTGTTGAGATCTTTAGAAGCCACCTTACGGGCATTTTTTATACTCTGTCTTGTTTTTTCAAAATCTTTCTTAAAGCTGAAGAAAGAGCTGTCGTCATCCAACACATCTTTCTTCACATTAACACCCACACGCACCTTGTTATCCGAGGTTAATACGACCTGCAACGGGAAGCTAAGAGTATCGCAGGCAAGCGTCATATTGCCGATTATATCGTTGTTGATGTCAAGTTCAAAGCCGTCTGAGCCGCCAAGCTTTACCTCTGACGGTGCGGTAAAAGGGCTAGATGCAACCTCCAGCATTATGGGAGTTTTTGTGTATGTGCCATCCTTTGCGTATACCACTACATAGTAGTTCTTGCCAACTGCAAGCTCACTCATTTTCACGGTAAATACACCATTGGAAGAAGCCTTAATGTGTTTGCTGCCGCAATACAACGAATAACCGTCCACCTTGTCATAGTCACCCTTTGTCGTGCAGGTTAGGGTGAACGATTTTGAAAGCTCATCAGCCGTGTTGCCCAATGTTATCTTTTGATGATAATTGAGCAGGTCTTTGTTTATAGTACCGCAGGTGTATCTGGCAGTTGCAAGAACATGGTCGGGATGACTTATATTATCAGCAAGACCTGTTGTAGTACTGTTTGCATCATCGGCAGTGTTGTCATCTGTACTGGTGGTATCGTCTACATAGTTGTAATGGATGGTGGCATTGGTGAGATATTCATTGCCATAATCAATACTTATCTGTTGCCATTCGGATGCAGTGCCTGCATAATATACATCGGTTAAGCTGGTACAAACATCAAACGCACCACTACCTATAACGGTAACACTAGCAGGTATTGTTATGCTGGTTAAGCTATCACAAGACCCAAACGTGTATTCACGGATAGATGTTACACTTTCAGGTATCGTTATACTTGTTAAGCCATTGCAATCACAAAACGCACTATCACCAATAGATATAATACTATCAGGTATAGTTATACTTGTCAATGCATTGCAACTATTAAACATAGAAGCACCAATGACAGAATTTTCAATTTTTATATCTGTTAGGTTGCTGCAATGCGTAAATGCATGACTACCTACCTCGGTTACACTAGATGGGATGGTTATGCTTGTTAATGCATCGCAATCGTAAAACATATAATCGCCAATAACAGCATTTTCGATTTTTATATCTGTCAGATTATTGCAATAAAAAAAGGCATAGTCGCCGATTTCTGTCACGCCAAAAGGAATAGTTATGCCTGTTAAAGCGTGGCAGTTTGAAAACATCATCTCACCAATGATAGTATTTTCAATATTTATATTTGTTAGACTATAACAACCCAAAAAAGCATAGATACCAATTTCAGCTACGTTAGAAGGGATAGTTATGCTTGTTAATGCGTAACAACCATCGAACATATGATCGCCAATAACTGCATTTTCTATTTTAATATCTGTAAGGTTATAGCAATCGCTAAATACATGAGTGCCTACGTTGTTTACACCAGATGGGATAGTTATGCTTGTTGGTGGGCAATGCGAAAAGGCATGGTTGCCTATCTCGGTTACACTGGATGGGATGGTAATGCTTGTTAATGAGTCACAACTGTAAAACATATAATCGCCAATAACAGCATTTTCGATTTTTATATCTGTCAGGTTATCACAATCATAAAATACATCATCACCTATCTCAGTCACACCAGATGGAATAGTTATACTTATCAATGCGTCGCAATCGTAAAACATACGATAGCCAATAACAGCATTTTCTATTTTTATATCTGTCAGGTTATCACAACACCAAAATGCACTACTACCTATTTCGGTTACACCAGATGGAATGGTTATACTTGTCAATGCGTCACACTCTTTAAACATACTAGAACCAATAACAGCATTTTCGATTTTTATATCTATAAGGTTGTCGCAATAAGCAAATACATAACTACCTACCTCGGTTACACTATCTGGTATCGTTATACTTGTTAAGCCATTGCAATCATAAAACGCATTATCACCAATAGATATAACACTATCAGGTATGGTTATACTTTTCAAGCTATCGCAATTGTTGAATGCGTAACGCTCAATAGATGTAACACTGTCTGGTATCGTTATACTTGTTAAGCTTTTACAAGCGACAAATGCTCCATCACCAATAGAAGTAACACCATCAGGAATAGTATAGGATGAGGCAATGCCATTAGGATAAAACAATATATCAGTTTGATCCTTGCTGAAGAGTACACCATCTATACTCTTGAAATACAAATTATCATCATCAACACTTATGTTTGTTAAGCTATAACAATAAATAAATGCAAAGACATCAATAGAGGTGACACTGTTTGGTATGGTTATAGTTGTTAAGCTTGTACATTCCTTAAACGCATAATCACCAATAGAAGTGACACTGTTTGGTATCGTTATCTTTGCTAAGCTACTGCACTCACTAAACGCATAATCACCAATAGAAGTGACACTATACCCATCAATCTCAGACGGGATAACAAGCTCTGTCGCCGAACCAGTATAATCCGTAATCTCAATAGTTCCGTCATCCAGCACGGTATATTCATAATCACCTGATGTGACAGTGTTAAGGTCGCTGTAGACTTCGCTTATGGTTTCTTCCTCATACTCTGCTGTTATCGGCAGGTATTCCGCCGCACCTTCAAGCGGCAGCAGGCTTGCAGTCATCGCTGTCGCAAGAAAACAAGATAGCATGCTTTTTAATAGTTTTTTCATATATTGACCTCCCATAGAATTCTTTACTTAAATAAAGTATATCACTTAATTGGATATTTGTCAATAAGTGTTATAATTGCAACTATACAGTCACATTTGGTACGAAACACCATCTCCCTTGATATGCCTTGAATCGTTGGCGAGTTCTATCATGGGTGCGGTAAGCGTGCCCTTTTCATCAGACAGGCTGAGCACTGTTATCGCTGTAAAATCAGGACATATCGCCCTGCAAAGATAGAAAAACGGCAGATTAAGCAAATGTGAAAACAATGCCGAGGATGAACCACCATGACTGAAAAGTGCGATTGTCCTATTCGTATCGTCGCCGATAACACGATAGTTTGTGCCCTCACGTCTGTATCCGAGAGATTCCATCCACTCGTCAGATTGCTCAGCCACCCTCTGGATCTCAGAAAAAACAACGTTGTTGCAAAATGACGGCTGCTTTGTCCAGCCCTCATCCATAAGGGAGTAGCCCTGCGCTATCGCATACAGTGATGTATCCCATGGGTGGCCATCGGCATATACCGCATTTCCATCCGAGCTTCCCCACTTTATCTCCCTCATAAAATCAACAGTACAAACATCGAGCGAAAGCTTCTTTGCGGTATGCATGGCGGTCTCCTGTGCTCTGCCAAATGGCGAGGAGTATATCTGCTGTATACCCTCATCTTTAAGGCGCAGTGCTGCTTTTTCAGCCTGCTCATGTCCGAGAGGCGTCAAGCAGTCATTGATGTAATCGGGATGTCCGTGTCGAACAAATATGATCTTCATTATGTACCTCTTTCATGATCATTTTTTGAGTAATCAGAGCTTAACTGTCCGCAGGCAGCTTTATCACCTGCGCCAAACTCACGACGCAGAGTAACATGAACACCATTCTGCTTCAGAACGTCATAAAAGCGCATTATATCGCTGAACTCGGTGCGGTCAAAAACATCACCATCTGTCGGATTATATGGGATCATGTTGACATAAAACCTACTGTCTCCAACAAGATCTGCTAGTTTTTGAGCATCCTCAAGACTATCATTGACACCTTTAATCATTACATATTCAAGCGTTACACGGCTGTTTGTCCTCTTAGAGAAATACTCTGCCGATGCCATAAGCTCACTCAGAGCATAAGCATTATTTATCGGCATAAGTCTGCTGCGGAGCTCGTCATCAGCAGCATGCAGGCTAATAGCAAGGTTGCAGCAGTGCTCGCTGTCTGCATAGCTGTATATTTTAGACACTATTCCACAGGTTGAAACAGTTATGCGCCGCTTTGCGATCTCTAGCCCTACAGGAGCAGTCGCTATCTCACAAAGAGCCATCACTGCATCAAAATTATCGAATGGCTCGCCAATGCCCATTACAGATATGCCCTGCACCTTCTCGCCAAAGCATCGCTGCACCGCTATGACCTGACTAACTATCTCCGCTGCTGTTAGATTTCTGATCTTTCTGAGTCTGCCACTACAACAAAAGGCACATCCCATATTACATCCCACTTGAGTTGAAACACATACAAATGCACCGAATTTCTGCCGCATAAGCACACTTTCAACAAATTCACCATCAGCCAGCTTCAACAGAAGCTTTGCATAGCTCTCCCCTTCTGACTTTGCAACGATTTCAGGAACAGAAAGGCATAGATCAGCTGAAAGACGCTCCTTCACTTTATGAGAAATGGGGAGCTCTGAAAAGCTCTCCATTCTCTTTCGATATATACCATCAAAAACGATCCTTGCCTTAGCAGGATTTTCACCTATTTCAGTAAAATACAGCTCCAAATCGGCAGGAGTTAGTCCAAAAAAGTTTTTCATATCATCAATCATCAATATAAAGTTCCAAATTATAGTAGTATGTGTATAGCTTTTGAACAGAGTTTTCAAGAAAGTAATAGTGCTGTATATATGGTATAAGGAGTATCAGCAGCAGTGCAGTAAGTATAAGAACACCAACACCACCTGCAGTAAGAAATATTCCCAGTGAGATAAGGAAAAGCAGCGCAAATGCAAGTGTCACCATCAGATGGATAAGACGCTCATGCTGGTACAACTCTATCCTGTTGAGAAGCTTTTTTCGTTCAGCTATATTATCCTCACGTGAATGCTCGGTCGCAGCGTATTCCTCGATATAGCTTAGATATGCTTTTATCTGCGCAGTCATGTATCATATTCCTCCAATGCAAGAGAGGCTTCCTCCCAGATTGCCATGACTTCTTCCTGGCGAATACGAAGACTCTCAATTTCGTTTGATAGCTCCATTGCAAGCTGATAATCAGTTAAAGTTGACAATTCCTTAGTCTTTGCATTTATCGCAGCATCTAGTTCCTCTATCTCTTTTTCAGCACGGGTTATCTTTGTGTTGAGCTTACGTTTTTCGCTATCTCGCTCCTTTTTCAGCTTGTAGTCATTTACCTTCTCCACTTTTTGCGGTTTTATAGTTGCATCTTCCTGCTGCGCTTGAGTAGTAGCGATAGTATAAGCATCATAGCTTCCGTAATACTCCTTCACACCGCCTGCACTGAGATAGTAGATGCGATCAGCAAGCTTGTTTATAAGATAACGGTCATGTGAGATTATAAACAAGGTTCCATCATAGTTCAAAAGAGCATTTTCCAATGCTTCGCAGGAATTGATATCTAGGTGGTTGGTAGGCTCATCAAGAAGCAGAAAATTGCTGCCAGATAGCATCAGCTTGAGGATTGCCACTCTTGCTCTCTCGCCACCGCTCAGCTCTGAAATATGCTTGAATACATCATCCCCCTTAAAAAGAAACGAACCAAGTGCAGTGCGCACCTGCGCCTCCTTCATATGAGGATACATATCCCAGACCTCATCAAGTACTGTTTTACTATCAGTGAGACCAGCCTGCGCTTGATCAAAATAACCCATCTGCACACGTGTACCATAATTGTAGCTACCAATGTCAGGCTGATATTGACCTGTAAAAATCTTGAACAGCGAGGTCTTGCCACAGCCGTTGCTGCCTATCAAAAATACTCTCTCGCCTTTCTTTATATCGATATTTACATTCTTGAATAACTGTTTTCCATCAAAGCCAAGTGCAAGGCTCTCCGCATGAAATACATCATTTCCGCACCCATCAGCACTCTTGAAATTGAACTTTATCGCATCAGGAGAATCCTCTGGCTTAACAAGGGTCGCCTCTAATCTATCAATGGATTTCTGCTTACTTGCGATCGTCACATAGTTATGAGCTTGATTCCAGCGCTTTTGCTGCTCAATTATACCCTCTATGCGATTTATCTCCTTCATAGTGCTTTCGTACTCCTTACGGCGACGCTCCAGCACCTCCTCCTTCAGTTGAAGGAAACGGCTATAGTTGCCCTTGTAATCAGATAATCGGCAGTTTTCAAGCTCAATAGTACGTTTTGTCACCTTATCAAGGAAATATCTGTCATGAGATATAACGATATATGCACCCCTGTACTCATTTAAGAACTTCTCAAGCCATTCTACTGATTTAATATCGAGGTGATTAGTAGGCTCATCCAAAAGCAACAGATTTGCATTTGAAAGCAGAAGCTTTGCAAGCTGAAGCTTTGATTTCTGACCACCACTGAGAACATCAGTTGTAAGCTTGAAGTCACTTTCAGTGAATCCAAGGCCAGTCAAAGCTGAAGCAGTGCGACTTTTGTAAGTAAGACCTCCGTCACGCTCGAACTGCTCAGTCAAAAGCTGCTGCCGCTCGATCATCTCAATACTCTGATCACCTGCATCGATCCTGTCATGAATCTCATCAAGTTCCAGCTCCATATCTTCGAGCCAATCGAAAACTGTGAGAGCCTCGTCAAAAAGCGTTCTAACCCTGTCACGGCAAGAAAACTGCTCCATAAATCCCATCTTACAGCTGCCTGCAACATGTATAGCTCCACCCTCGGGAATATGCTCTCCTTTAAGCAAGCGAAACAAAGTTGTCTTGCCGCAGCCATTAACTCCAACAAAACCAATTTTATCATCATCATAAACATCAAAGCTGACATCAGAAAATAAAGAACGGTCAGCAAATGACATCTCAACATCATTCATACTTAATAATAACATTATTTTCACCTTTCGGAATCAAAGCCATTGTATAAATGCAGTTTTATCATTTCTGTTGTATCCTGCACGTTCATAAAATCTAAGCGTGCTATCTTCTTTCGAGCCTGTCAAAAGCATTATCTTATAGCAATTCTCAGATGAAGCAAGTTGCTTTACGTAGTCAAGACAAGCAGTGGCAAGCCCTCTGCCACGATAATCAACATGGGTAACAACATTCTCAACAAAAGCATAAGGACGCTGCTCATGGGTTAGATTAGGAATAATAACACATACGCATGAAGACACGATCTTTCCGTCGCACTCAGCAACGATAATATGATGATTTGGATCACTGATAATACTATCATAGACCGCAAAAAAAGCATCATTCTTTTCGGGAATAGGATTTTCATGTAAGTGTGTATACAATTCCATTAATCCATCAATATCTGTAGCTGTTAGTTCTCTTATCATTTTCCCTCCAAACAAAACCGCACCGCTCACGCATAAGCGAAAGCGGCGGGTGCTTTGTTCAATTATTCAAGACCCTTTATGTTCTCGGGTGCATACTTGTTGTTAACAAGATAATCATCGATCTCTACAACATAATCAGCATAAGCAGCTTCCAATAGTGCCTCAAACTCATCGCCCTTCATAGTACCAAGAATACTGATAAGATTCTCATCAATCCAGTTATCCTTAACAGTTATATCCTCACGAACGATAACATAAGAAGCAGTATCTGTTTCAAAAAGATATGCCTTACCATCAGGAGTTGCACTATTCCAGATAAAATCTGTAAGATCCTCAGCGAGAGTAGAGGATGCCTTATTAATTACCACATCAAGGTCATCAACATTCTCATACTTTTCGGCGGTAGCTGCATCAACGGCCTCCTGAATATAAGCATCAAAATCAGGAAGCACTTCATCCTCAAGCTTTGCATAAGCATCTTCTGCATCAGCCGAAGCCTGATTCTGAGCAGCCTTAAGATCATAGTCATATCTGACATCAGCGTATGACTCGCCGCCGTTAAGCCTATCGACATAACTACTTGCTGTATCCTTTATCGCTTGAATTGCATTATCTTCTTTGAGAGAAATACCGAACTTGTCCACATATTCAAGCTGCATATACTTAACAACAGCATAATTTTCAACAAGATAAGCATCAAGCTCTTCATCGGGAACAGCATTTACACCATCTGTTCCAAAATAATACTTGAAAAGCTCATTCTCCTTTGACTGAGTGGTGTATATAAGACGCATAGACTCCTTGCCTATACCCACACTCTCATAATACTCACCCATAGTATTAGTACCATAGATGTACTGAGCATAAAAACTCTCTTCATCCCATGCAGTGTTCAAGTCAGCGTTGATAGATTCAGTCTCACCTTCGGGAAGAGAAAGACCATACTCCTCAAACAGACGCTCAACAGCTGCGTAACGCTTAACACTCTTCAATGCTTCAGCCTTTATCCACTCCGAGGCAGTCATACCATCGATGCTCTCAGCAAATATATCCTCGATCTCAGATGTATCACCAGCCTCTGCATTTACAGAGCTTATCTCGCTGTGAGCATTACCATGAGCAGTGATAACATTTGAAAGATATAATCCGTTAGGAATGTTGATACCGTCAATACTCATCAATGAGCCATCGTCAGCACAACCACACATTGAAGCTGCACATATTATTGCAACAGCTGCAGCCGCTGTTTTCTTAAAACTAAATGCCATTGGTTTTCCTCCTAGATAGTCACAATATAAATATTGTACCACACTTTAATTAATATTTCAAGCGTTATTCAACTTCTTCATCAGCAGAATAATCTGAAAAACGCACAGAAAGCAATGTTTTCTTACCATCCCAATCATGAACAGTATACTCCATATATTTTTCTGGAGCAACCTCGATACCCATTATAGAACCAACCGTAGGCGGAATATAGCCCACTGTAAGTATAAAATTGCCGTCATACTCCTGTATCTCAATTATCTCAGGTGCATAAGTAAGATAACGAATATCATTACTAGCATTATAAAAATGGTTATTCTCGTCATATACAAAACGTACTTCCGCAGAACCTGCAGACTGATGCTCCATAGTTGCAGTGCTGCCAAATACTTCCTTACAAGATGCCATAACATCATACTCAGGAATAATAAGCTCGCCTAACTCGTTCTTATACTGCTCAGTTTCTTTATTAATAAGAATATTCCAGATAGCACAGTTGATCTTTGAAGTATTTGGAATATCACTGACATTTTCAAAAGGTGCAATATCATTAACAACTACCGGAAAGATGAATTGTGCAAATTCATTCTTCTGCGATGTATTATCAACTAGCCTAGCAGAGATCTCACTAACAAAGCGAACTGTAGAAACACATCCCACTATTGCCATGATAATAACAAAGATCGCAAAAACGAAATAAAAGCGATTTTTCTTGGGAGCAACATCAACAGCTACTGGCTCTGCTAGTACAGGTTCAACACCAAGCTGAGCTATATCACCCTCAATACCTGTATCGCTTTCAAGGGAGCCAAACAACTGATTGATAACCTCACCTGCCTGTGGCTGCTGCTTTGGTTTATCGCCTTTTCTCTTTTTTCTCGCCATTGTACCCTCGCTTACCCTCTGATCTGACCATCGCCATTGATCAAGTATTTATATGTTGTAAGTGCTTCCAGTCCCATCGGCCCTCTTGCATGGAGTTTTTGAGTAGAAATACCAATCTCTGCACCAAGTCCAAACTCAAAGCCGTCAGTAAAGCGTGTACTAGCATTAACGTACACTGCAGCACAATCAACACGCTTCTGGAAAAAAGCTGCATTTTTAATATCGTTAGTAACTATACACTCGCTATGCTTTGTACCGAAACGGTTGATATGAGCGATAGCTTCATCAATATCCTTTACAACCTTGCTTGCAAGCTTGTAATCAAGGAACTCTGTTGCATAATCTGTATCATCTGCAATTTTTTCCACAGCAATGTGCTTAGCAGTCTCAGCATCACCTACTATTGCAACGCTGCCCTGCCAGAGTTCAGCAAGCTTAGCAAAAAATGCGGGAGCAGCATTCTCATGTACTAAAATGCTTTCAATGGCATTACATACCGATGGACGCTGTGTTTTTGCATTGTTTACAATACGGACAGCCATATCGATATCTGCACTGGCATCGATATATACATGGCAATTGCCCTCACCAGTCTGTATAACAGGGATAGTTGCATTGTTGATGACAGCACGGATAAGTCCACCGCCGCCTCTGGGAATAAGCAGATCAATATATCTGTTTAACCTCATCATTGCAGTTGCAACTTCACGGGACGTATCCTCAACGAGCTGGATGCAGTTTTTATCTACACCACAGTCATTTAGGGCTCTTCTCATGAGGTCAACAAGCGCCTTATTGGAATTGATCGCATCACTGCCACCACGGAGTATCACCGTATTTCCCGCTTTGAAACAAAGTGCCGCAGCATCTACCGTAACATTAGGGCGTGACTCAAATATAATACCAATAGTACCGATAGGAACTCTGGTCTTTATAACTCGAAGACCGTTTGAAAGCTCGCCACCACCGATTATCTCACCTATGGGGTCAGGAAGACTAACCACCTTGTCAACACCCTCAGCCATACCATCAATGCGTGCATCAGTGAGAGTAAGACGGTCTATCAATGCCTTAGTCATACCATTCTTTTCGGCTGCTTCAATGTCTTTTGCATTTGCCGCAATAAGCTCAGCCCTGTTTTCACGCAACATTGCAGATATCCTGCAAAGAACATCATTTTTTCGAGATACAGTGAGTGATGACAACGCAACCTCAGCATTTTTTGCATTTAATCCTAATTGTTCGATGTATTCCATATCAATTCTCCATGATTAGTGTTCATGAGCTTTAAAGTAAGTGCATACCGCTTCGCCCTCAAAAAGCTCATACAAATGAGAGGGTTTATCGCCGTTGATAATAACAGTATCAATACCGGCATCGGTAGCTATCTGAGCAGCTTCAAGCTTTGTAATCATACCACCACTTCCAAGATTACTGCCTGCACCCTGTGCAGCAGCAATAAGTTCAGGAGTGATCTTATCTACCTCTTTTATCAACTTCGCCCCAGGAATAGATGGATTACTGTCGTAAAGCCCATCAACATCGGTAAGCATTATAAGCAGATCTGCTTCACACAGAGAGGCAACAATAGCTGAAAGCGTATCATTCTCATCAAAATCTAGCTGCTTGATAGACACAGCATCATTTGCATTGATTATCGGGATGATGCCCATTTCAAACAAACGATTAAAGGTGTTAACAACATTGAACTTACGTTCTTTATTGGAAATAACATCACGTGTCAACAATATCTGCGCAACCTTGTGATTAAACTTTCCGAAATTCTCACTATAGAATGTCATGAGTTCGCTCTGACCTATTGCTGCGCACGCCTGCTTTGAGGGCATGTCCTTTGGTTTTTCAGGGAGACCAGCTCTTGCTGCACCAACGCCTTGAGCACCAGATGTAACAAATACTATCTCACGTCCCGAATTTTTTATATCACTCATAACCTCTATCAACTCATAACACTTTCTGATATTAAGGTGACCAGTGGGATAAGCAAGCGTTGAGCTGCCAACTTTAATCACTATACGCTTTTTATTTTCAAAGCAAGGCAAATTCAAAACCTCATTTCGCAATGTTAATAGTGTAAATACCAGCACAAAACACAGTACTGATCTATAAATGCACTATTTTATTATAGCAAATTGCCGTAAAAATTGCAACCTAATAATGATATTTATCACCCATTTTTTATTTGATGACAGTTTTTTCTCATAAATAACAATATATTTTATGCGAATTGAATAAAAACCTATTGCTTTTTTTGATAAATTATGATATACTGTAAAAAACAACTTACGTGATATCTCACACAGTGAGAAATATCCGACTACTATCGAATTAAGGAGAATGAATGGATAATATAGCTGAACAATTAGTAGCCAAACAGCCCACAAGTGCTGATACAGTTAAGAAAGTTCTTATTTCGGTTGCTGCATTGCTTATAGCATCATTGCTGATGTTTTTTGCGATAGCAATGGCTGTATTTGCGCTTGTAATTCCAGCAGTAGGTGTACTTGCCGGTGCTGTTTACTTAATAAGTACGATGAATGTTGAATATGAATACATAGTCACCAACAATGAAATTGACATTGACAAAATCATTGGTAAGAGCAGACGTAAAAGGCTGATAACACTAGACATCTCAGCAGCTGAAGCATTTGCGCCATACGGCAGCAGCGATGTCACTGCAGATGCAACTGTACACGCTACCGATGGCACTGAAAAAAATGCCTACAACCTTGTAGTAAAGCATAGTGCTTACGGAACTGTAAATCTGATATTTAATCCTAACGAAAAAATAAGGGAGGCAATTATGCAGGAGCTACCACACGCTCTCCGCATAAAACTGACACATCATGTCGAATAATCTTTTTATCCGCACCGGCACAGCCATTATCGAGACTGACAGGATCCGTCGTATCGCACGCAATCCTAAGTTCCTGTCCAAGTATTTCTCAGCTGATGAGATACGTTACCTTGTAAATCATAACCTCTCCCCATCCCTGATCGCTGAAAACTATTGTGCAAAAATTGCTTTTGCCAAAGCGATCGGCACTGGTGTTAGGATCGTTCCTGCAAGCGATGTCGGAGTTCTGCGTGACAGACTCGGATCCCCTTTTATCATCACTGACGGCAGAGCAAAAATGCTCTGCGAACGTGAGAATTATGTTGTAAATGTTAGTGTTGCACACTGTAAGAAATTTGCCACTGCAAGTATTATTCTGTATAAGAAAAACTGATAAAAGAAAGGAGTCACCATGGACGTTGTTGCCCGTCACGAATCTGACAAACGTGTAATTCGCACCAAAAGAGCCATTAAGACTGCCCTTTTCGATTTAATGGAGACAAAGGATTTTTCCTCTATCACCATCAGCGAGCTTACTGCAGCCGCAAATGTGAACAGACGCACATTCTATACCCACTACAAAAATATAAACGATATATTTGAGGAAATAGAAAACGATCTGGTTGCCGCTTTACTTAGTATTATCGAAAAAATGGATAGAAGCGATTATCAGAAAGGAATTTTCAAGCTTTTTCTTGAATTTCACAATCTTATATCAGTTGATTTTGATTACTACTTCAACTTCATTAGGATCGATATGCGAGGCATTCTTATATCTCGTCTTAAATCCGCTATGATGCAAGTTTCTATTGAACATTCAAATGGAACTAAGTGTACTGATACCACATCAAAAATGGCATTTGCTTATATCGCAGGTGGATTCATGAATGCGTACGTTGAGTGGTATTCATCAGGTCGCATCCAGCCTATTGAAGAGATAGCAGAGATCGTAAGTTTCTTCTCAATAAGCATTATCAACAATATCAATAAATAACAAACAGCTCCCGAACTAAGTTCGGGAGCATTTTTATATCAATGATATTTAGGCTCGCAAGTAAGATTTACGCCAAGATGCTTGAAGGTACGCTCATCTACAGGAGAAAGAATGACCGAAGAATGCACTTCACACCCATTCAGCTTAGATATCTGCTCCATGGCACATTTTGCATCATCACTAGTAGTTGCGCATATTGAAAGTGCCAACAGAGTCTCATCGGTATGAAGTCTTGGATTAGTACTTCCGAGATGGTTCACCTTAAGATTCTGAATGGGTTCTATAACAGCAGGCGACATAAGAAGCACATCATCGTCTATGCCACCGAAATATTTCAATGCATTCAGCAGCAACGCTGACGCAGCACCAAGCAGATTTGAAGTCTTGCCAGTAATTATTGTACCGTCGGAAAGTTCCATCGCTGCAGCTGGAGACTCAGAAAGCTTCTCTTTTTCAAGTGCTGCAGCAACAACCTTTCGGTCGTCAGTAGTAAGACCAGCCTGCTTCATCAGAAGTTCAAGTTTGTATAGCTCTTCATTCTGAACAGTGCCGTTTCTCTTACCACATAAAGCTGTATAATATCTACGGATTATCTCCTGACCGGCTGCGGCACAGACAACCTCATCATCAATGATGCAATTTCCTGCCATATTTACGCCCATATCAGTAGGAGATTTGTAAGGTGATTCACCGATTATCTTTTCGAACATCGCATTGAGCACGGGAAATATCTCAACATCACGATTATAGTTTACACTGGTCTTACCATAAGCCTCAAGATGAAACGGATCGATCATATTAACATCATTAAGGTCAGCTGTTGCTGCCTCATAAGCTATATTAACAGGATGACGCAACGGAATATTCCATATCGGGAATGTTTCAAACTTAGCATAGCCCGCTTTCACTCCACGCTTATATTCATGATAAAGCTGAGAAAGACAAGTAGCCATTTTACCGCTTCCAGGACCAGGAGCTGTAATAACAACTAGCTTACGAGTAGTTTCAATAAAGTCGTTCTTACCGTATCCGTCATCGCTCATTATGAGCTGCAAATTGGAAGGATAACCTTCAATGTGATAATGATGATATACTTTAATTCCCAGTGCCTCAAGGCGACGCTGGAAAGCATCTACCGATGCCTGTCCCCCATACTGAGTAAGCACTACGCTGCTAACATACAGCCCTATCTGACTAAACAGATTGTACAGCCTTATTACATCAGCATCATATGTGATACCCAAGTCACCTCTGACCTTGTTCTTTTCAATATCACCTGCACTGATAACAATGACAACCTCTGCTTCATCCTTCAGCTGCAGAAGCATCTGAAGCTTACTGTCAGGCTTAAAACCTGGCAGCACTCTCGATGCATGAAAATCATCAAACAACTTACCGCCAAATTCGAGATATAGTTTATCACCAAACTGGGATATACGCTGTCTTATATGCTCAGACTGCATTTTTAGGTATTTTTCATTATCAAACCCTATCTTTTTACTCATGCCAAACTCATACCTTTCAATCGTTCATAATTACACCTATAGAATAGTATATAATAAATAAAGCAAAATTGCAAGCACAATTCTGAAAAAATCTATTTTTTTATTCGTTGTAAAACAAAATCCATGTTTAATAGCCGATGGATTCGGATCCCATCGGCTAATAATTATAAATGCTCCCCATCTTCAACAAAATCTATTTTTCTCATAAGATCCTCATCATGACGCTTGATATATTCAAACACATCTACAAATGACAAGAACAGCCTAGGTTGATCATGATAATCTACCTCATTAGGTGATTTCACAAGATTAATATGCTTTAGTTTTATTGGAGCTGACTGCATATCGATACGCCATTTACCTGCAGGAGTTTCAAGGCAAAAATACTGTTGCTCGTATCTGAATGTATATTCTGCCGCCCTACAAAGAGGTTCCAGATCCTCGATCCGTTCATTATTACGCTGTTTGCTAGTGATAGGTATCGAGAGCGTTAGATCCTGCTTTGCACTAGGTTTACAATGACGGCAAGGTCGAAATCCTGCACGTGTCGCATCACTGAATGTAGAGAAACCTTTAAGCTCTGATATGTCATTCAACTTCGGACAATAGCGCTGATGGAATGTCGTATATCCTCGTGCCGCCCAGAAAGCAAATCTCGGTTGTGTCAACGTATAGATGTCATCCATTTCTTGCTGTGTAAGGTCATTATTTTCTAACAAGCGTTCACGATCCTGTACAGCAGTTTTCTGACGACGTATTGCTTTAGACACATCACTTGCAGGAGATTGAATCACTTCATCCATTATCTGCTTTTCTTTTTCATACTGCGATATTTGAATATGTACCTCAGAACGTGTAGGGTTGCACACTTCACAAGGTATCAAACCCATCTTACTGATAGTCTTATAATGCTTTGTACCCATTATGCTTCTTGCACTGAGCATAAGGGAACAATCATATCGATGAACAATATCAGATTCAGGTGAATAAATATATGTGTAGTTCATCTTATTAATTATTCTTTGGTTTCTCTCCTTGAGTTCGAGAAGGTATTCCCGCTCACAACAAGAGCATAACATATAGCCCTTCTTTATTGCTGCTGTAAAATTAGGATATCCCTTGATAGACTCATCCGCATGATCATACTTATCACAATCTCGATGATGTAGCATATTTGCAGACGGATCATACCGATAACACAAATGTGCGGCTCTATCTTTCTGTACAGCTGCCTTAGTTTCCTTTCTCACAAGCGGCTGAAGCAACCACTCCTGCGGATAACCGATTATCTTCATCAACGACTGCAGGACACTCACATCATTCGCAGAGCAATGATTCATCTTTGAATTGGTATTTATACCTCTCGCCTCTGCAAGCTTATATGCATTTCCATGTGAATTTTCCTGCCCTGCAAGATACTCGTGAACATAATCGCTTATTATCACAAATCTATGCTCATCATTGGATCTCAGTATCTTTCCAACAAGATCGCAAAAAACAACAGGCGATTCATCAAACCACCACAATAAAACATCATCATCGTCAAGCCAAGACAAGAAGTCAGTAAAAACTGCATGGGCATTCCTAGCATGAAGAAAGCTCTTTGCATCGCCCCCTCTATAAGAAACATGCTTCCAGTTATGAAAGCTTTCATCACGAGGGCGAATAAAAGAATCAAAGCTGTCAGTGACATTCCACTGCTCGTCGACCTTAAGTGCAGCAAGCTGCGTGGGAGATTTATCTCCTTGTGTATTAGTACTCCATTCAATATCTACAAGGACAAACATTTTTTCACCTCCAATTGCCATTTTGACATTTCTAACGCAACAACATTTATTCTAAGTTAGAATAACCATCACAAGCATCATATCAGATATAATTAATCACTGACTTTGATCGATCTCGCATATATTATACCACATTATCCATGTTTTAGCAACACATTTGACTCCACTGCAGCTCGCTATTTCAAGTGTTGTGTAACACCATAAAAAACACTGCCTCTGTCTTACAACAGAGGCAGTGTTTGAGAGGAAATTTTTCTATCAAGAATAAATGTCCGGAAGTTCATCAAGTGTAATAGCCTTTTCATCATTGTAAACATTGTTCAGCACTTTTATACTGTTACCTGTAATATGATCGGTATGCCATATCATGAACCATGACCACATTGCGCCATCACGTTCAAAGATAGGAATACGAGGAACTTTGCCGCACTCATGAAATGTCATTGGCTTTCCGGTTTCAAGAGCCGCAAGCTTTTCCCATGCCTTAACATGAGTTGAATTGTCATAAGTATCTGAACCGATAATGTCACAGAACTCATTACCCGGATACCAACCATCCTTTACCTCGCCAGAGTAACCAAGCACCCATATCAAATTGTTCAATTCAAATTCGTTAGTGTATCTGTCATACATCATCTGCCACAGCTTTATAAAATTATCAGAACCACCCTTGCCCCACCAAAACCACTGACCGTCAAACTCGTGGAAGGGTCTCCAGAGTACAGGTACACCAGCATCACGCAACTCTTGTAATGCAACCGCAGCCTTATCCCAGCTTTCGATCACAGCGTTGTACTCATCGGTTCCTACAGTAAGTAGCTTATCAAAATCAGGAGCATCGTCTTTTGATTCCTGATAGCCACTGCTTATGACACCAGTATGCCAACAGATTGTAACTATTCCACCCTTTTCATGCCACTCAATAGAACGTTTCACGACCCCATCAAAATCATTATTCATAAAATCCAGACCTCTGATAGCGGGATACTTTCCTGTATTTTCAAAAATATAGTCCATCTCGTAATCAGGAGATCCCATCCAAGTAGACTCCTGCTGACCAGTGATAATCGCCAATCCATATACATCATTTATATAATCATACAGTTTTTTGGCATTCACATCTGCATTTTGGTTCGAAAGCTGATAGCGACTTTCATAGATATCAACTTCAGGCTCAGCAACTGATGAAACAGTAGTGGTAGTTGCTACATCATTTTGAGAAACCGTCGTTGCAACGCTTTCAGAGGAATACTCATAAACATTTCCACTGCAGGCGGTAATAGAAGTTATCGCAAACAGAAGACCACATATTAATGTTATTGTCTTTTTCATATTATCTCCTTATCCGAACATTTTAGGCAACCCGTTATACATAACGCTCAACACTGTATTCTTATCGTGACCACCACCTTCATGCAGGCAATGATAAAAATTCCCATCTGCAAAATTATCGCAGTATATAAAAGTATCGCTAAGCTCTTTCATTGCCTCTACCTGTGGCTCAAGATTTGGCTTTGCCATATCGCTGCTGCCGCAGCCTGTAAAGATATAAAAATCCTCAGATGTAAAGCCGTTGCTCTTGACTGCATCTGCCAAATGCTGAGCTGTTGCTGTAGGACGGCTTCCTCCTGCAGTGCCGCCCAGTGCCCAACAATCACCACTGACCGGCATAAAATACGCAATAGAGTCTAGCCTGTTTTCAAATGTTGCCCAAGTGGTAACTGCACCCATTGAAAAGCCACCAAACGCTCTATGCAGTCTTGACGCTTTTATCCCATCAGAAGTTACATCCTCAGCATAAGTGTGATATTTGCTTTCAAAAGCAGGTATCAGATCATTAATCAATTCATGATGAAAATTTAGGCAATTCTGCGTATCATCAGACCGATACTCTGTATAATAGGACACAAAACAGATTATTGCAGGCTCCATCTCTCCGTTTGCTATCATATAATCAAACAGATATGCAAACTGACTTTTTTGGCCTTCACCATTCAAGAACCATTCAGGCGAATCACTTCCACCATGCATGAAATACATTACGTTGTAACGAGTCTCGGTATCTGTCTCATCATACCCTGCCGGAAGATATGCAAGTGCATATTTCCTGTAGATCGTATCATCGTCGCTCACATTGTCTTTTGTATCATAACTGAACTTAACTACAGTACCTCTTTCAGCTATCTCAGCATCACGATATTCAGGTGAAAGCACTTTATATGTATTGTCGGGATATATCCTTTCTGGCACTATATCGTTCGCCTCCTCTGTTTCATCAAGCTCAACGCTGTCACTTAATATTGTAGATACTTCAGATTGACTTTGAATCTCATCTGCAATACTATTCGTATTGCCTGCACAACCTGTCAAAACTGCAACCAATATCATTAAAGATAACATCTTTATCCTCATACACGGCACCTCCTAATGATTGAATTATACACCTATACCGATATTAATACAATGCCAAAAAGAGCTGAAATTATGATGTTTCGTATCATATTTAGAGAAAAATATACCAAACGCACAAAATCAGATTGCATTTCAAACCAGTTTGTGTTATCATAGTCTTGAGGTGAAAAAAATGCCACCAGGAAAGATTGTAGTATTAATGCCAACAGTATATGACGAGCTTGACAAAGAGCTACTATCAGGTATAC
>JAZPZN010000112.1:0-7127 GCA_045544715.1 Oscillospiraceae bacterium
CTGCTCCCGTTTCTGACGGTGGCAAAATGAGTCAGGATGCTATCGCTGCTCTGTTCGCTGCAAACGCTGCTGAGGCTGAGCCCGAACCCGAGCCCGCTCCTGCTCCCGTTTCTGACGGTGGCAAAATGAGCCAGGATGCTATCGCCGCTCTATTCGCTGCAAACGCTGCCGAAGCTGAACCTGAACCCGAACCCGAGCCTGCTCCTGCTCCCGTCTCCGATGGTGGCAAAATGAGTCAGGATGCTATCGCCGCTCTGTTCGCTGCAAACGCTGCTGAGGCTGAGCCCGAACCCGAGCCCACTCCTGCTCCCGTTTCTGACGGTGGCAAAATGAGTCAGGATGCTATCGCTGCTCTGTTCGCTGCAAACGCTGCTGAGGCTGAGCCCGAACCCGAGCCCGCTCCTGCTCCCGTTTCTGACGGCGGCAAAATGAGTCAGGATGCTATCGCCGCTCTATTCGCTGCAAACGCTGTTGAGACTGAGCCCGAACCCGAGCCCGCTCCTGCTCCCGTTTCTGACGGTGGCAAAATGAGTCAGGATGCTATAGAAGCACTACTAAACTCCATGAAAGGCGATGCAACGGTATAAATTTCATCATATATTCACAAATTCATAACCCAAAGCGCAGAACCGAGGAGGTATAATAATTATACCTCCTCATAATTATAGAAAGGACAGATAATGAACATAAAAAGAAAGAATTCCGTATCTACAGAACTCGCCCCCGTGCAGTCTCTCTTTCCCACCGATGCCCAGCAGGAAATAATGAATCAGCTCTACCAGTTCATCGAGCTCGAGCATCTATACGAATCCGCAATAAGAGAAGTTAAGACAAAGCTGGAGATACTCGACAGCGAGTTCAAGACCAAATACGACTACAACCCCATACACCACATAGAGGACAGACTGAAATCCCCTCAAAGCATCATGGGAAAGCTGCAGCGCAAGGGCAAGCCCTTCAACTGCGAGATAGCACGCTCTGAGCTCATGGATATAGCAGGAGTACGAGTTATATGCAACTACATCGAAGATATCTACACTGTAGCTGAACTGCTGACCTCCCAAGATGATGTTACCCTTGTAAAACGCAAGGATTACATCGAAAACCCTAAACCCAACGGATACCGCAGCCTGCATCTCGTTATCGAAACACCTGTTTACCTCTCAGAAAATAAGGAATTTGTGAATGTTGAGGTGCAGATACGCACCATCGCCATGGATTTCTGGGCAAGCCTTGAGCACAAGCTGAAATATAAGACCAGCAGCGAGGTATCTGCTGATCTTGCAATGCAGCTCAAAGAATGTGCCGAGACCATCGCAGCCACCGACCGCCAGATGCAGAACATCTACAGGACACTGAAAAATCTGGATTAAAACAAACCGACGGAGCAATTACTCCGTCGGTTTTTATTCGCACTCAAAATCGTCCTATATACAGCAACTTAAAGTTCGTTTCTGTTTTCCAGTGCCTTCTGCAAAGTCACGTCATCCGCAAACTCCAGCGCAGAGCCTGCAGGGAGACCGTATGCCAGACGGCTCACCTTGATGCCCATCGGCTTTATCAATCGGCTGATATAGGTCGCAGTAGCCTCGCCCTCTACCGTAGGATTAGTTGCCATTATCACCTCGTCAGCATCAGAAAGACGGGTGAGAAGCTCCTTTATCTTCAAATCCTCTGCGGTAACTCCGTCCATAGGTGACAACAAGCCATGCAAGACGTGGTACACTCCATCGAAGCCACCTGCACGCTCGAATGCTGATACATCCTTCGGGCTTTCAACAACGCATATTACCGAGTGGCTCCTGCCATCCTGAGAGCATATCTCGCACTTTTCACGGTCAGTGAAATTCTGACAGCAACTGCACAGCTGAACTCCTCTGCGTGCCTTTACAAGTGCCTCGGCGAATTCATCGACCTCCTCAGCGGGCAGATTGAGCATATAATACGCAAGCCTTTGGGCAGTTTTGATGCCTATCCCGGGCAGCTTTGCAAACTGCTCAGCTGCAAGCGCCAACGGCGCAGATACAAATTCAGCCATAGTTTATTCCTTTCTCTCTCGGGTTATCGGGATCGTATATTCTTCGTGATAGATATTCCAACCATTTTCAGGCAGCACCGTCTGTCTTGACGAGCAGTACAATGCCAGCCCCGCATCATTTTCAGGGGCAGTACGTTTATATCCGTGATACAGCACTATATCAGCCTTGACATCATCATCAACGTTAGCCGCTGCTATCGTATGACCGCCATAGCTAAGCTCATATATCTTATCTGTGGTCACCTCGCAATGACGGGAAAGCGTTTCATCTGCCGCTTCATTGACATAGGCATGTGATATCTCGTAGCTATCAGCGAGCTCTGCCAGCGATAACGCTCCCATGTAGCTCAGCTCTTCCGCAACAATAGCAGAGATACCTGTTATACCCTCAGTCCGTGCGATGCTTTCTATGTCATCACCTATGCCTGTTCCATCGCCCGCCACCAGTACAGATGCTGTCCTGCCGCTGCGAAATATCGCTGCACCGCTGCTACCATTGCTGACAAGCAATATCTCATTTGCCGTCGAAGTATCCACCACACTCAACACTAATGATGCACATATACAAAATGCACACAGCATAAGGGGAGCACTGCGATTTTCTTTCATCAACAACGCAACCACTACAGCCGCCACCGATATCGCAGCCAGCACCGCTGACACCTCTGACATAGGAAGCCAGAGCGAATATAGCTTTCCAAAGCCCTCTATTATAAGACGCATAAGCAGTGCACAAACTCCAAGCGGCACAAGCAGCAGCCCCAGCACGCCACCGGTAACCCCATACAGCACCATTATAACCATAGCGGCTGTAAACAGCGGCGTAAGCAGCACTGTGATTATAGGCCCTGCAAGCGACACGCCATCAAACAACGCTATACTTACAGGAGAAGTACATATCAGTGCACAGGCAGAGGTTATCACCACCTGCACAAATGCCTTCACCTTGTCCGAACAGAATGTCATCAGCGGCGCAGCCATTCCATTTATCTCAGGGGCTATCACACCTGCACCAAAAACTCCAAGCACCGACATTATAAAGCCACTATCCATGACTGCATTAGGCTGAGCGATTATCACCGCCGCCAGCGTCACACATAGTGAGTTTATCGTGCAAGGCTTTCGTCCGATGAGGTATGCCATATTGCACATTGCCGCCATTATTCCCGCACGCACCACTGAACCGCCTGCACCGAAAAACAGCACCATAACAGGCACAACAAGAAGCGCAACGACAGGCCTAAAAAACCGTACTTTTGTACTGTTCACAAAATACAGCAAGACCCACAAGCAAAGCACAAAATGCACGCCCGAAACTGCAGTATAGTGGCTGACTCCACATATCTGCGCACACATTTTAAGCTCAGCGGAAAGCATACTTTTATCTCCCAGCAGCATTGCTGCTGCAAGCCCTCCGTTATCCTCACCAAGCGCCGACTGCACTTTACGTGAAAGATAACTGCGATAATCGCTGAGATGCTTTGCAATTGTCGGCTCACCTCGGCTGACAGAGTATATCTCTTGTACCGTTCCTCTGAACAACAGTCCCTGCGAAAAATAATAGCTGTCCGTCTGCCGCCTTAAACATATTCTTGCGCTAACCGTATCACACATATCGGCACTGTCCTCTGTCACAATGCTGACAAGGCATTTCCTGCCATCCAGTTCTATCTCACCGGTATAAGCTGCTATACCCTCGCCGACTGTATAACGCTCGGTGATATAGCAATCAGCATCAATCACCCGACCGTCATAGGCATACAGAGGCTCACACCAGCAAAAAAGATACACCGCCATGACCACTGCACCAGACAAAAGGCCAGCCAATGCCACACGGATATATTTTATCCGTCGTATAAAGGAAAGCGCAAACATCGCCGCCAAAAGCACGAGCAGCCACACCCGTACTTCGCCCGAAAGCATATAGCAGAAAGCTGCACCAAATGCAAGGAACGGCGCAAAAACGACCATCGGCAGACACTCAACTGACCTGCGAAAATCATTCATATCATCCAAATAAAGAGCCGCACGCAGAAAATATGCGTGCGGCAGCCTTCTTTTTCACTAAACAGGGTTGTTCCCTTATCAGATAAATCCAGGGAAAGAAATACCGCCTGTTACCTTCTCCATCTCAGCTGCGCCATAGTCGTCAACTTCCTTCAGGATCTCGTTAACGCCGCTGATGATAAGGTCTTGCAGCATCTCGATATCCTCGGGATCAACGACCTCAGGCTTCAGTGTTACGCTCTTTAGCTGCTTGTCACCTGTCATGACCAGCTCCAGAGCTCCGCCGCCTACCTGCTTTGTGAACTCCTTGACTGCCAGCTCATCCTGAACCTTAGCAATGTCATCCTGCATCTTCTGTGCCTTCTTGACCATTGCATTCATGTTGGGTGCGGAGTTCTGATACTCCTTGGGTAATCTTGCCTTCATAGTAAAAAATTCCTTTCAAATTATTGCTTGATTTTTACATCTATACCCAGCTGTCTTGCTTTATCAAGCAGCTGTTTAACGGCATCGTTATTTTCCTCTGCCGTTTGTTCCATATCATCCTCCAGCACCAGCAATGCCTTTGCAGGCTTGCCTAGCACCTCACGCAGTACCTGCTCTATCTCGCTGTAGCCTCTATTCTCAACTATCGCCTTGAACGACTCGTTAACAGTGTGTATCTCGATAATACCGTCATTTACTGTCGGTCTTGACTCCTTCATCCATGTAGCATAGATAAAGGGCACCTTTGCCACTATCTCTTCCCATTGAGCGGGAGAAAGACTAGCTACTGGCTCAGCAGAGGGGATAAGGGCTTCCGCATTATCCTCGGGCTGAATATCTATCGCCTCATCGGAGGATTCGTTTGCAGCTACAGCCAATTGCTCGTCAGAAACAGTCTGCGACTCAGCCAACTCTGTTACGGCAGCGTTTGGCTCAGCAAGCTTTTCTTCTGAGGATTTTATTGGTTCAAAGATTGCAGGTATCTCATCTACGGGAGCCGTTTCAAACTCACGCTGCACAAAAATCTCCTGCGCAGGCTCTTCAGGCAAAGGTATCTCCTCAAACACAGGAGCATCCGCAGCCGGATCGATCTCTGGCAACGGGATGGCGGTGGTCTCAGGCTCCGCAGGCTTTACCTCTTGGGCAGGCTCGGAAGTTTTCGATGCAGGCGGTGCAACCACTGGCGGCTCCTGCTTCTTTTCAGCGGGCTTGCCGACCTCCGCCATAGCTGCCGCCATAGACTTGAATCGCTCCATATCACGGCGATCCTTAGTGGAAAGCTTATCATTGTTTGCGCTTAATACTGCCTCATCAAGCTTGCGCATCTCCTCGGTCTGCACTGATGCAGCCCTAACAACAGGGGGAGCAGAAGATGCAGTTGTTATCCTTATTGGTGCGTCAACAGGTGTCGCCGTGCCATAGCCAAGACACATCTTAACAAAGCACATCTCCGCAACAGTCTTGCGCTGCTTGGTTTTTCCGATTCCATCGGCGCACTGCTGCAAAAGCGACAGACACCTAAGTATGTCATCAAGGCTGTACAGCTCGCAGATGCGATCTATCTCCGCATAGTTATCGGGGAGAGATGTAAGCAGCGACCGCTCACCCGGAACAGCCTTATTCATCATGAGGTCACGGAAATGCCCGCTCAGTTCATCAATTATCCTTGCTATATCCTTCGAGCCATTGTGGAGCTCCGACAGAAGCCTGATACAGCCAGCAACATCGTTCGCAGCGATCATCTCAGCAAATGCCAGCAAGTGGCGGTTGTCAGCAACGCCTGCACAGCCCCTTACCACATCTACAGTAACGTGCTTGTCCGAAGCTATGCAGCGATCAAGTATCGACAACGCATCTCGCATACCTCCATCAGAAAGCCTTGCGATAAGCTCTGCAGCATCATTATCAAGGGCGATGCCCTCTAAAGCTGCAACATTCATCAACCTTGCGGCACTGTCTGCTGCATCTATGCGCCTAAACTCAAAACGCTGGCATCGTGACACAATGGTCGAAATGACCTTGTGCAGCTCAGTGGTCGCAAGTATAAACTTGACATGGGCCGGCGGCTCCTCAAGGGTCTTGAGAAGAGCATTGAAAGCCTCAGCCGTAAGCATGTGCACCTCATCAATGATGTAAACACGATACTTACAAGTGACAGGGGTATAAGCTACCTCCTCACGCAGCTTTCTTACATCGTCAATACTGCGATTTGATGCAGCGTCCATCTCAACGATATCAACAGCATCACCGCTGTCGATCTCACGGCAGCTTTCGCACTGCATGCAAGGGTTGCCATCTATAGGATTATGGCAATTGACCGCCATTGCAAATATCTTGGCACAGGTGGTCTTGCCCGTACCTCTTGAACCTGTAAACAGGTAAGCGTGAGCAGTCTTGCCTTGACTTATCTGATTGCGCAGGGTGGTGGTTATATGCGGCTGTGAAACCACATCATCAAACGTCTTGGGTCGATATTTTCTGTACAATGCCAGATACACTCCGCACACCTCCCTTTTAGGCAAAAAAACAAATGCCCTCGATTATGGAAACAGGCTGACTGCGGCACACAGAGAAATCCGCTTAATGCTGCTCGGTTCCCCGCCTGACATGGTTCACAGCACTCCGTTGCACAGGGCCTGCCCCCATAATCGAAAGCATTTATTCAAAAATATTATATCGCTATAATATTATACTCTATATTGTGAAAAAAATCAAGTGTTTTTTGGAATTAATAAAAGCCGATCAAACGGGCTTGACTTTTTTGCGTTTTGTGGTATAATATTAAATTGTGACTTCATTATATGACCGCGGTATCCGCAAGGATAATGAGGAAAGTCCGAGCATCACAGAGCAGGGTAGCTGATAACGTCAGCCGAGGGCGACCTTAGGGCTAGTGCAACAGAGATATACCGCAGGAGTGTTCACGGCTCCTGTAAGGGTGGAAAGGCGAGGTAAGAGCTCACCAGTGCATAGGAGACTATGTAGCTATGTAAACCCTATCCGATGCAACTCCGATTGGTGCGGGGGAATACGCGTCTGCTCGGCGTGCCCCGTTGTAAGGAGGCTTGATCCTGTCGGCGACGGCAGGGCTAGATAG
>JAZPZN010000113.1:0-26072 GCA_045544715.1 Oscillospiraceae bacterium
TTGAAAGTAGTTTTGGGTTAATACAGTACAAATGGTTTTCTAAATTACAATTCAAGTCACTTAAAATAAAATCCGATTTATTTGACTGTTATTATAGAGATACTTGTGCCATATCTAAGAAAGATATGATTGCTTTTTTACAGGCAAATTCGTTATATTCCTTAAAGGAATCCATAAAGAACTGTAGCGCAAAGGTGTATATTTTTGTTGGCGGAAAAGAAAATAAAGCAATGCAAAAATCTGCTAGAATAATTCATCAAGCATTGCAAGAGAGTGTATTGCAAGTTCTTCCTAAGTTATATCACGGCGAGTTTTCCATAAACCATGGCAATGATTATTCAAATAAAATCAGAGAGATAACTGCAGAATAATATATTCCAATTTGATAAACGGATCAGCATAGTTTCAGTCCCGAAAGAGAGTTTCACTTCCCGCTTAATAGTTTCATTTTTTGAGTGAAACCAAATGAAACTATTTGAAACCGTATCATTATTATCAATATGCTTCATAACAAGACCCGTTCTTTGAACGGGTCTTGTTATTACAACGTTTTCTGTCATGTTATCGGTATAGGCGGCGGTCTGCTGTAAACAGTGTTAGAAATTGCGCCTGTCGCATAAGTTGTGCAGCGGTAGCATCGATATACAGCTTAATAACGAAAATCTCAAGTTTGTAGTAAAAAGCCGCCTTCTCTATTGACACTGAGAAATATATAAGTTATAATTATTATAACAAATATTATTCGGGAGGTGCGGTATGAAAAAGATAAGCAAGGATATCGTTGCAATAATCATCACATTGATAGTTTATATAGTTGTTTTTGCAGTGATAGCATTTTATTATTGTTCAGTAAAAAATGAAAGCAACTATATGAAAGAGACTGAGCTTTCTCAGGGAACCTTCAACGGTGAAATATACTCCCTTCCTGATTTTGATGTTAAGATAGGGCCACGAGGAGGCGATGCAGGTGCATGGCTGAAGGATCCTATTTTAGATGAAGCGGGAAATGAAATACATGGTCCAAGTGTAGGTATCATTTACGAAATAGTCCTCACTAATACGTGCGATGCCGTCATTGCCGACTGGACAGCAGATGTATATATGCCCGAGTTTATGTGGATAAATAACAACTGGAACGGAAAGCTGGAATTTCATCAGACAAGCGGTGGCACTGAGAATGTTCAGATCATCGATCTTCGTGAATATCAGAGCATTGATATAGAGCTTGATTATTATATAGATCACACAGGCCCGATGCTTCCGTTGGAGAAGGGCGACAAATTTGTGTATTGTCCAAGTAAAGCGGACAACGAATATCCACTTGATCCGTCATCTGCGACCGAAGAGGTAAACGATTCAACGATAGTTGGTTTTATTGTATATGTTCCGAATAAAGGGCTTGATTATGCGCCTGTATTTGACAAGGTCATTTTCCGTTATCATTTGAACAGAAATGCCTGGTCAGATCCGATATTCATATCTTTGGTAGCGTTTGACATTGTATTGCTGGTGTTGATCATTGGGCTTGTAATGTCCCATATCAGAGTAAGAAAGCTATTAAAGCAGAAGATGCGTGATGCTCAGATAATTGAGCAGTCGATAAAAACTTTTATCAATTTTATCGAAGCAAAGGATCCAAATACTAAGGGCCATTCAGAGCGAGTTGCTGCGATAGCATTTGCACTTGCCGACGAGATGGGTTATTCGTCACAGGATTGCAACAATATACGTTGCATAGCTCTTATGCATGACTGCGGAAAGATAGCGATCCCCGTAAATATATTACGCAAACCCGACAGGCTTACTGATGAAGAATACGAGATAATCAAACGTCATACTACGATAGGCGGAGATATGCTTCGAGATTTTAACTCCATAAAGGATATGTATCTTGGTGCGCTTTACCATCATGAGCGTTACGATGGAAAGGGATATCCCAAAGGGTTGCAGGGCGAAGAAATACCTCTTATTGCACGTATAATTTGTGTGGCCGACTCGCTTGATGCTATGAACAGCAACAGGTGTTATCGTCAAAAGCTTACTAAAGAAGTGATCATCGATGAGCTTATAAAGAACAAGGGCAAGCAGTTTGATCCCGACATTGTTGAACATATCCTTAAGCTTATAAAGCAAGGAGTTGTAATAATAGGCGAATAAATTATCATTTTTAAAGTATAACTGAAACCCGTTCCAAGAACGGGTTTCAGTATTAATTATAGTATTACGGATATATGTTTAGCGAGTATTTTCACATCGATGCTATCTGTCATCAATATAAAGGCACTCTGCAAATGCAGAGTGCCTTTTTTATGAATTTATTATGCGGTAACAGAAGCTCTTACAGCCTCCTCAACAGCTGCGCCATTCTCGTGAACAAGAATATACTTGTAGCCGTTGTCAAGCTCGCCCATTACTGCACCTGCAGCGGAAGGCTCCTGCTCGGGGTAGAATGCTGCATCGTTCTTGATATACTCAAAGTGAGCGTCAAGCTGCGCCTGAAGAGCATCCTCGTTGCCTGCGAGAGGCTTTACGATAATGATCTCGTTCAGCTGTGCAGAGATGAGCTGATTTGCTACATAATAGTCCTCGCAGAGAGTGGTGTCAATGCCGAAGAAGGAGTTGATGAGCTCAACATCGTCAACAGGCATCATAGAGGGCCACTCAACTGCCGCATAAGCAGCATCAGCCATTGTTACGGAGAGAGGCATAGAAGGCTCTTCAACACCGAAGCCTTCGTCAACTGTACCATCAGCGGCAGGCATCTCAGCGGGAGGATTGTTCATCAGAGCCTCCTCGCAAGCAGCACCGTCAGCATGAACGATGATATAGAGATATCCGTCATCTGTCTTGCCCTGAACTGCGCCTGCTGCACTTTCCTCCTGTGCGGGGTAGAAAGCAGCGCCATTCTTGATATACTCAAAATGAGCATTGAACTGTGCCTGCAGTGCATCCTCGTTGCCTGCGGAGGGCTTTGCGATAACTACCTCGTTGAGCTGTGCGCTCATGAGCTGAGTGGAGAAGTAGTAGTCCTCGCAGAGGGCAGGGTCGATGCTGAGCATTACATTCGCTGTATCAGCATCGGGGATCTCCATCATTGCAGGCCACTCAACAGCATTAAGTGCATTTGCTGCCATCTGCACAGCAGTGAGGGAAGCTGCTTCGCTCTCGTTGTTATCGCTTTCGGTATTGCTGTCAGACACTACGGAGCTGTTGTCATCGGAGACATCGCTGCTGTTGTTGTTTCTGGAGCAGCCTGTTACTGTCATTGCGAGTGCAGCAAGGATAAGTGCGGTAGTTAAAAATTTCTTCATAGTTGTTGTTCCTTTCGTTTACATCTTTATGTTTATCAATTCCCCAGCTTTTCGCTCAGGGCTGAGGGCAGAGGGTTGTTATCCCTGTCGTACCAGGGGAGGTCATCCAGCCATATCACACGCTCATCTTCGGCGAGGGCTTTGAGGAATTCCTCCGTCATATACTTGGGATTGGGTCGGGGACAGCCGTTTTCATCGAGTATCGGTCGGCGGTCGTCGCCGTTTTCGTGGACGAATTCGCCCCACCAGGGCAGCCACCACAGCCATTTTGCGCCGTCACGCTCCATATTGTCTGGAGAGGGGATACATCCACACTCAGACAGTGTTATCATCTTGCCTGCTGTATAAGATGATACCTCTCTGAATTTCGCTATCTGCGAATCATGCGTGGGCGGGTCGGTGTAGATATCTTCACCTGCGATATCGAAGGTGTTAGGACTTACAGCCATCTCCTTGCTTTGTCCGTTCCACACCCATATCAGATTTTTCAGCTTGTGGAGATTCATCATGCGGTCGAAGATCATATACCATAGCTTTTTATAAGCCTGTACGCTTTCCTCATCGCCCCTGTTTCCCCACCAGAACCAGCTTCCGTTTGCCTCATGGAGAGGTCTCCAGATAACAGGGATATCCTCCTTCTCAAACTGCTTGAGTGCTTCCGCCACTAAGTCTATTTCTCGTTTTACAAACTCATTTTCGGCTGTGCCCTCGGTGACAGCTTTTATCATATCAAAGCCTGTCTTGTGGTTGTACTGGGTGGTCTTGTAGTAGAAGGAAGTCTTCTTCTTGATATCCTCCATGTCATCTGGGGCGTACCAGTGCCAGCACATAGTGAGTATTCCGCCGGTGCGTTTCGCCCAGTCCAGTGCCCTGTTTATCTGGTCATATCCGCCGCCCAGACCACTGATTCCCATAAAATCGTAGCCCCTAATAGCAGGAATTTTTCTGCATACGTTCCAGTATACCATATCTTCCAGCTCACGCTCGAAAAGGTACTGCTGACCTGTAATGTGTTTTTTGCCGTAACACGATTTCAGATATTCAAACAGTCTTAAAGTGTTGGGAGTTGGATCCTCAGTAATCGGCTTATCCGCATTTGGAGTCTTTTGTTCCAGCTGTTTTACAAGCGCATCATAATCCGTGGTATAGCTCATGCTGTTTCCCCCTCTGTAGTATTTACGATTTTTGCCATGAGATACACGAAAATATGATTTATTTTCTGCGCTCAATAACAAAACCTCGCATGAATATAAAAGGTTGCACAAAAATATAAAAAATTATCAGACTTATTATAATTTAGCCGTTCGGCAAGCGTACTCGCCGAACGGCTTTGAAATTTATTAGTCCTGCTTGCCGATGATGGGAGCGAAGCGGATGCGGATATAGGGCAGCTTGTTGATAGTTGTATAGTAGTTTGTCTGCCAATCGTCACCCTGAGAGGGGTCGTTTTCACCGCTTGCGGGAGGTGCGAATATCTTAAGAGTAAGATCTGCCTCGCCGTCGAGGGGCTTCTCAAAGAAAGCAGACATCAGATCGATAGTCTTAGCCTCGGGGCTCTTGTAGAACCACTTGCCGTTGAGCTCCATCATAAGGTTGAGAGGCTCATCAAATACCAGCTCGCAGAATGTGGGATTCTTCTCGAAGTGCAGGGGGATAGCAAGACCTGTGCTGTCCTCGCTGCCGCCCCAACGGAGCTTTGCAGGGAGAGCTACTTCCTCACCCATGTCCATTGTGGGGTAGAAATACTCGTCGTGGATAATCTCCTTGTAGGTCTGCATTGCAGGCTGCTCTATGCCTACGTCCGCATTGTTGGGATCCTCGATCTCAAGACCAAGTCTGCCTCTGTCACGGAACTGATAGAAGGTAAATCCGTTGAACCAGCCTTGATCAGTATCGTTCTTCAGCAGGTCGCAGAACTCCTTGATCATATCTGCCTGCTCGTAAGGGCCTGTTACATCACCGTCAGCATTGAACTCACTCATTACCATGGGCTTTTTGACACCACCGCAGATTTCTCTGTAGCGCTTCTCGGAGAGCTTTGTGAGATTGTATGTGTCGCTTACCTTGCTTCTGCCGAAGCTGTTTCCGCCTACCTCGGCAACATCATAGGGCCAGCCCCAGTGGAGAGCCATATACTTGTCAACAGACCAGATATCTGTAGCTTTTACTGCTTCAGCAAACTCCTTCTCCATCTCGATCTCGCCGCCCTTTTCGGGATGTTCTACACCACCGATGCAGAGAACTGTCTGCACATTGGGTGCTTCCTTTTTAATAATGTTATGGAAGCGAACATAAAAATCAGCGATCTCCTGATATGTAGCACGCTTTGTAAAGCTGAACCAGTTTCCTGTAGCTTCGTGGTTGATACGCAGCTGCATTCTGCCGTAGGTGCGCAGCTCCTGAGCGATCTTGATAAGATACTCATCAGTGAGGTTAGGATCAACAGTGATGGTGAGGATAATATCCTGACCGTGACGGCGCACGTCTCTCATGCAGGTGAATGGCTCATCCTCAGTTGTACCGCCGATGCCGCCCTTGTAAGTGAAATAATCATCATAAGGATAATCCCACTGGAAGGACACTTCCTGATCTGCGAAAGCATCACGTGCTCTTACAGGCCATGTCTTGTCGAGGGGATAGTAGCAGTACATGAGGCTTACTGCACGGTGAGGTCTGCCCAGCTTGTGCAGTATGTAGTCCTGATTAACATACTCGCCTCTCTCGCTGCCGTCGCCGAGGTCAACAGCGCACTTTGCGGGCCCCATTTTAAGAGAATAAATCTTGTGATCCATTTTGATATTTTCCTTCCTTTAATTTGTTGGCAGTTTACTGCCTATTGCTAATTAAACTGATAACAGTATAGCATATTTTGAAAACGATTTCAAGAGGGTATTTGTAAAAAGTTGAACAAATTTTAATCAATATGTCCCGTTTATTTTTCTGCGATCTTCAGTAACATTTTGTGAAGCTTCTTGTCCTTCATTTTGCAGGTGGTGCGGTCGTAGAAATGGTCAGTCACGCTCCACAGCATAGGGCACATATTGCGGTCGACAGCCGCCTCGCAGACAGAGGACACAAACAGCCTTACGCTGTCCATATCCTTGTTCTTGGTGGGGCAACCGTACTCACCGATGATAACGGGGATGCCCTTGTCGACAAAGTTCTCCTTCATCATATCCATCAGTGTGTTAAGCTCTTTAAAGTCAGCATCTGTTCCCCAATCGGAGCGGCAATTGCCCCAATCAGCATCTTCTTCAAGTATTGCAAAAACTACTGGCGTATAATAGTGTACCGAGATAGCACAGCGGCCGGCAGGGTCATTTGGCATCTTGAACAGTGGGTCGCAGGTCTTGACGATGTCAGTATTGTAGCCAGAAATAAGCAGATGACGCTCAGCGTTGTTTCCGCCCGATGTTCTTACAATGTCCACGAACTTTTGGTTTATTTCGTTTACCAATGCATAGCTTTCGTGTTTTCCGTTGGTGCCTGCCCATTCGTTCCACACGCTGCCCCAGCCGAATTCTTCGTTCTGCGCTTCAAATATCAGATGGTCGTCGTAATCCTTGAATGCTTCGCTCACCTGTTCCCAGATGCGGGTGTATTTCTTCATGCACTCCGCCTTATTTGTGGGGAGATCAGCCAGCCATCCGCTGTCGTAGTGGAGATTAATTATCACATAAAGATCTGACTCAAGTGCCCAATCGACAGCTTCACGTACATTTTCGAGATATGCGGAGCTTATAGTGTAATTCTCGCCCATCATATTTGACCATGCCACTGGTATGCGCAGCGAGTCAAAGCCTGCATCCTTATAGCCTTGTATTATCTGCTTTGTGATGATGGGGCTTCCCCATGCTGTTTCATAGCTTTCTGGGGTGACATCGCCCCACTGGGCTATCCAGTCACCGCAGCTTTCATAGGTGTTGCCGAGGTTGATACCGATGCCCATTTCTTCTACTAGCTGCGTGGTGGTGATATCTCTCATGCCGTCGTCATCTGCCGAGGGCTCGGTGACAACAGGCTCATCGGGAGTATCGGTGACGTTTGGCGTTTCAGGCACAGTACCATCGGATACTATAATGCTGACCGCTGCAAGAAACGCAAGTAGCTTTTGTAACATAATGTCCCTCCATTAATTTGATCGGAATATTGCTATTGTTAGTATAGCATATATTGTAAACGATTTCAAGAGGCTGATTGATATTTTGTGGAAAAAATGGAGATATTATTGATGATTTAATAACTTGTAAACAAAATTATTAAAAATGCTTGACAAATTAATAAATGTATGATACAATTTCAAACAGAAAGGATGTGAGGCAGTGGATAAGAGTATTTACAGCCTTGTTTTGTCTGACAGCGTTGTTGAAGCGGTAGATGATCTTGCAAGGGCAGCAGGACTAAGCCGCTCGGCTATGGTCAATCAGCTGCTGGCAGAGCGAGTGTGCTGTATAACTCCCGAGATGAGGTTAAGGCAGCTGCTTGAATCAGTGCAGCGTTCAATGAACGAGGCATTCTATCTTATGGAACAGCCCTCCGCAGGCACACTTTCATGCCGCTCAGCTCTCAAATATCGGTATAATCCTACAGTACGATATTCGGTAGAGCTTTACAGCAAGGGTGGCAGCGCAGGCGAGATGAAGGTGTATTTCCGCACGCAAAATGTACGGCTGATCAGCGATCTGACAGGTTTTTTCACCTGTTGGGCAGCGCTGGAGCAGCAATATATTTCCACAAAGCTGTCGCAGGATATTATATATACTATTGAAAATGGCAGATTTACAAGGACTCTCAATATGCCAAAAGAGTCTGTTACTCTTGAGCAGATAGGTCAGGCGGTTGCAGACTATATGGCGATGTTTGATGCGGCTTTGAAGGAGTATTTCGCATATCTGCCAGATATAGCTTCAGCTGAGGCAGCGGTTGAAAAAAGCTACAGTTCGACAGTTCAAAAACAGAAGATCATTGTATAGGAGGTAGTCGCATGAACCCTAATAAGTATACACAAAAATCCCTTGAATCGATCCAGTCGGCGCAGGATCTCTATCTCAGTTATCAGAACAACTGCGTTGAACAGGAGCATCTGCTGTATGCTCTGCTTGATCAGGAGAACGGTTTGGTGCCGCAGATAATCACCCGTATGAATATCGATGCCTCTGCTGTAAAAACAGCGGCACTGAAATTTGTTGAGGGCTTATCTAGAGTTACTGGCAGCGGCAGAGAGGCAGGTAAGATATTCATATCTCCCGAGCTTGATAAGGTGCTGACAGAGGCTGAGGCTCAGGCGGAGCACATGAAGGACGAATATGTCAGCGTTGAGCATCTGCTGTTAGGACTTGTAGAAAAGGCAAACAGCGGTGTGGCAGGGATATTCAAGAGCTTCGGCATTGATAAAAATAAGCTGCTGAAAGCCCTTGCGGATGTGAGAGGAGATGCCAGAGTGACATCACAGAATCCTGAGGAGACCTACGATGTGCTGAATAAATACGGTCAGGACTTAGTTGAGCTTGCAAGACAGAACAAGCTCGATCCCGTTATCGGCAGGGATACAGAGATACGTAATGTAATCCGTATCCTTTCCAGAAAGAGCAAGAACAATCCTTGCCTTATAGGTGAGCCCGGTGTCGGCAAGACCGCTATCGCAGAGGGACTTGCTTTGAGAATCGTGCGTGGCGATGTGCCTGTAAATCTCCGTGATGTTAAGCTGTTCTCCCTTGATATGGGAAGCCTTATCGCAGGTGCAAAGTACAGGGGCGAGTTCGAGGAGCGTTTAAAGGCTGTATTGCAGGCTGTTAAGAAGAGCGAGGGCAAGATACTGCTGTTCATCGATGAGCTTCACCTTATCGTAGGCGCAGGCAAGTCCGACGGTGCTATGGACGCAGGAAACATCCTCAAACCCATGCTGGCGAGGGGCGAGCTGCATTGTATCGGTGCAACTACTCTTGACGAATACAGCAAGTATATTGAAAAAGACCCTGCCCTTGAAAGAAGATTTCAGACAGTGCTGGTGGATGAGCCTACCGTTGAGGATGCTATTTCTATCCTCAGAGGTCTTAAAGAGCGATATGAGGTGTTCCACGGTGTAAAGATACATGACAGTGCTATAATTGCAGCAGCAACGCTTTCGCATCGCTATATAACAGACAGATTCCTCCCCGATAAGGCGATAGACCTAATTGATGAGGCTTGCGCTATGATACGCACCGAGATGGACTCTATGCCCGCAGAGCTTGACGAGATACGTCGTAGCATCATGCAGCACGAGATAGAGGAAGCGGCTCTCAAAAAGGAGACCGACAAGCTTTCTCAGGAGCACCTTGCTGATATTCAGAAGGAGCTTGCGGAGATGCGAGAGCAGTTCTCCGCTATGAAGGCTAAGTGGGAGAATGAAAAGACCGCTATCAACAAGGTTCAGGAGCTTCGCAAGGAGATAGAGCAGACAAACTCCGATATTGAAAAAGCAAAGCTTGAATACAATCTCAACAAGGCTGCGGAGCTGCAATATGGAAAACTCCCTCAGCTTCAGGCAGAGTTGCAGAAGGAGGAAGAGCTGGCAGATCAGGCAAAGGCAGATTCTCTCTTGCGTGACAAGGTCAGCGAGGAGGAGATAGCAAAAATAGTCGGTCGTTGGACAGGTATCCCCGTTACAAAGCTAGTTGAGGGAGAAAGGCAGAAGATACTCGCCCTCGGTGATACTCTCCACAAGCGTGTCATAGGTCAGAACGAGGCGGTGGACAGAGTTACAGAGGCTATTATGCGCTCCCGTGCGGGTATCAACGATCCCGATAAGCCTCTTGGCTCGTTCCTTTTCCTCGGCCCGACGGGCGTAGGTAAGACGGAGCTTGCAAAGGCTCTTGCGGAGGCTCTGTTCGATGATGAGCATAACATCGTCCGTCTTGATATGAGCGAATATATGGAGAAATTCAGCGTTTCCCGCCTTATTGGAGCGCCTCCAGGATATGTCGGCTATGAGGAGGGCGGTCAGCTTACTGAGGCGGTGCGCAGAAAGCCCTACTCCGTCATCCTCTTTGATGAGGTGGAGAAGGCACATCCCGATGTGTTCAATGTATTGCTGCAGGTGCTGGATGACGGTCATGTTACAGATAGTCAGGGCAGAGTGGTGGATTTCAAGAATACTATCATCATCCTTACCTCAAATCTCGGCTCGCAGTTCATTCTTGAGGGTATCAATGAGGAAGGTGAAATATCCGAGGAAGCAAGGGAGCTTGTTGAGGCACAGCTCAAAAAGTCTTTCAGACCTGAGTTCCTCAACCGCCTTGACGAAACCGTATTCTACAAGCCTCTGACAAAGGATAACATCTTCCGCATCATCGACCTGCAGGCGGCTGACCTCAAAAAGCGTCTTAAGGATAAGCAGCTCACTCTTGAAATAAGCGAGGATGCAAAGCAGCTGATCGTTGATGCAAGCTACGATCCAATTTATGGTGCAAGACCTCTCAAGCGCTATATGCAGCGTCACCTTGAAACTCTCATTGCAAAGGAGATACTTGCCGATAAGGTAAGACAGGGCGACACTATTAGAATAGGTGTAGTTGAGGATGCGCTGGCGGTCATCCATTAAACTGTGATATAAAACTTAGCAGGCTCCGTTAGTGCGGAGCCTGCTCTGTATTTTGCGATGGAGTTGTGAAGCTGTTGAGAGATATATCACTGTTTTCGGATATGTATATCTCCTTTTCCTCGCAGATGTCGCCTTGCAGGGTGTAGCTTATCTTCAGTGTTATTCCGTTTTCATCGGCACGGCAATCTTCTAATGCACTGATGATAGTGTAATCAGAGTAGAAATTATCCTCAAAATCCTCTCTCAGATGTTGCAGCTCTCTTAGACAATCATCAGAGGTACGTGATATCTCCATATCACGATATTCTGTAAATGTGCCTGTTCGCAGATAGAATGGAGTTTCCAGCCCGAACAATCTGAGCATCTCGGTCTGCTCGGTATAAACTGCGTTGTCAACATTGGCATTGCCGAAAAACAGAGGGTAGATGTCGTTCATGAAGATGAAATATTTGAACTCTGTCTGCTCGCCGTCGGCGAGGTGTATAGTCTCTTTAAATGGAACAAAAAACTCCTGCGTTTCGTAGAATTCGCCTAAGACCTCTGCTTCTGCCTGTTCGTAGTGGAGATTTCCGGCACCGTCAGCCATCGTGCCGCTGACAAGCATCTGTCCCTTTCGCACTGCACTGCCACGGCTGATGGCTTCGCTGCCGTTTTTTACCTTGTAGTCGATTATCACTGCATCACGACTGGAGATGATGTTAGTTGGATTGTCGGTATCGATATGCATTTCAGTCTTGTCAATGGCTGTTTGGATATTTACAAGTACCCGATAGCCCTCACAGCTGACATCTACCCAGCCGGCATCTTTTACTCTCAAAAGCAGCTCCAGCCGAGCTTTTTCAAAGTCAAGATCGCTTATCGGTACTCCCTTTTCAAAGCCACATTCCTGCAATATCTCACGCACTTGGCTATGGGAAACGTCACCCTCTATGCTGATGTCTTGTATCTGTCCTTGCCAGTAGGTGAGCAGCACTGTAAACACCAGTGCGCCTATATATAAGCCCAGTCTGTTTTTGTAGTGGGATAGGGCAAAATACATCCCCCTGCGCTTTGTGCAGCGAAGCCTAACTCCATGCTGTTTTGCGGTTTTGGCGCAGGTGTAGTAATGTACGGGGGAGACTCTGCCATTTACTGTACCACCGTTTATTTGTACACGGCTGAGCGGTATGTTTTTCTCCATCAGCTCGCTTATGAACTGCTCTGCGAAGCCTCCTATCCCATTGAACTCCGCATATCCGAGGTAGAAGCCATGCTGCCTTTTTAGAGATCTGCTCTTTTTGTACATATCACTATTCCTCCAGCACTATCGAGTGTATATTACCGACAATGATAACACCTCTGCCACTGTATCCCTCTATAATAAGATCGGTGCCAGTGATGCGCAGGCAGCCATCAGCAACCTCTAATATAATGTAGTTTTCATCGCAGTTTTTGATGCTGCGGCAGTTGTCAAGATAAAATCTGTTGCCCTCTGCAAGTGTAAGCTGCCAGCGTGCGCTGTCGGCTTCGCCAAGCTTGATAAGGCTCTCTTTGATTCCCATTTGTCCTCCTATGGCTTGTCATGTTTTTTTCTTGTATGAATATATTATGTCAGGTATGTCTTTTTTAGTACGAAGTGTCGGGAGGAATAAAATGAAATATATCACGGCTTTGATATGTGGTGCAGCTGCAGTGCTGCTGCTGACAAATCCGAATGAGATATCTAAGGCAGTGTGTGATGCTATTTACGGATGTCTTGATATCATGATACCATCGCTGTTTGCATTTACAGTGCTGTCGGTGTATTTGCAGGGGAGTGGTGTTGCAAGGATAATATTCAAGCCGTTTACATTTGTTATGTCAAGGCTTCTGCGGCTTGATGAAACACTTTGCTGCGTAGTACTGCTTGCAAATGTAGGAGGATACCCTGTCGGCGCTAAACTATTGACAGGGCTTGTTAAGAGCGGCAGGCTTTCTGCTAAGGATGCTTCACGTCTGATGTGCTGTTGTTACGGCAGTGGCCCTGCATTCATTATAGGAATAGTAGGCGTGAGAATATATGGTAGCGCAGTGGTGGGAGTGATGTTATTTGCGGCTTGCTTTATTTCCTCGCTGATAATTGCTGTATTTGTGTGTCGCAGCGGCAAGCGCATCGAGTTGTCGGTGGGTGGTGACGGAGCGGCTTTGGGATTTGTGGATGCCGTAAAGAGCGGAGCTGCGGTTATGATGACAGTGTGCACTATGATAGTGGCATTTTCGGTGATAACGGCACTGCTGGACATTTCGGGAATGACGATTTTGCTGGAGAAGCTACCTGCAATATTGGGCGCAGATGATAACTCGGGCACAATTGTTTATTCCCTGCTGGAAATAAGCCGAATCAAGGATATGATGCCACTAGCGGCATGGGTGCTTCCGATATGTGCGGTGCTGTTGACCTTTGGCGGGGCTTGTGTCATCGTGCAGATAGCTGCTGTCGTGGAGGGGAAGTTTTCCTTAAAGTATTTTCTGATATCTCGTATACCTGCCGCTTTTATCAGTGGAGTTCTTTCGATGCCTGCGCTGCTTTTGCCAAAGGTGGCGATTGAATGTATCGGGGGCTCAGTGTCGGCTGCCGAACCTTTCTCCATGAACATCGCTCTGTCAGCCTCAGTGCTGATAATGAGTGGAATGCTGCTTTGTTCCGCTCATAAGGAAGTGTAGTCGTTGTTCAATATTGTTAGTTTGTAAGGCATATTGCATAAGTGTTGCACAAAAATATCTCACAGCACTTGATTTATTTCGGGATATGTGATAGAATAAATTAATATAGATAATAAACGCCACTTTAACGATTTTCTGTATTAAAGCATCCTGCTTGTAAAGGGGGATTTTTTGTGATAAATGATTGTCTGATGATCGGCTTTTGTGGCACTACCATGCATAAAGAGCCTATCAGACCAATAATCGATAATATCGCAAAGCGTGTTGCAACGCATAGCAACTATCGACTGCTGGCATTTCACTGTTTTGAAGACCTCTATTATGAAACGGAGGCAAACAAGGGCGCAGCTACCGTCTTTGATATGATCAATTACGATATGCTGGATATTATGGTGATGATGCAGTTCACCGATGAGCAGGATGAGCTTTTTGGCAAAATCGTTCAGCGTTGTCAGGAGCATAATGTACCTGTTATCAATATCGAGCGTCATTTTGATGGTGCTTTCAATATCTCCTTTGGTTATGGAGAGGTATTCAGCCAGATAGTAGAGCATATCGTCACTGTTCACGGTGCAAAGCATATAAAAATGATGGCTGGCATAAAGGATAATGATTTCAGCCAGACAAGGATCGACAGTTGTGCTGAGGTGCTGGGTCGCTATGGGCTGGAATTAAAGGAAAATGATATTATGTATGGCGGCTTTTGGGAGCAGCCTACATATGATGCGATGGATGAGTTCTTTGCGAGCGGGGAGCCTCTGCCCGATGCAATTATTTGTGCGAACGACTCAATGGCAATGGCGGTATGCCTTAAACTGGCAGAAAAGGGGTATAGTGTCCCTGATGATGTGCTGGTTACGGGTTTTGACGGCATCGAGCTTGAGCAGTATCACGATCCGAGGCTTACCACGGCTATCCGTGATGATGAGGAGATAGCTGACGCTGTTATGAGTATCATAGCTGAGTTGGAGAAAGACATTTCTATCGAGCCTTACGATGTTGATATAAGCTATCGCCCCGTATTTACAGAAAGCTGTGGCTGCGTAAATTGCAATCAAACTAAGGGTAATCGCATCCTTGCGGACTATGTGCGCAACTATTCCTATGCAAAGGATTTCGAGGAGCGTATGGACTCTATGAGCAACAAGGTTGCCGCTAATCCCACGCTTGAAAATGCCTGCAGTATCCTTCGCAGCTATACTTTTGGTGGCACGATCATATGTGTTACCGAGGATTTCTTCAACAATTTCTCTGCGGTAACAGCAGTGGGAGAGGAAACTGAGCAGAAAAAATATGATGGCTGCTATCCTGACACTATGCGTGTGCTGATCGATTGCATGAGCACCGACTCTAATCTGGAAGGAACCGTATTTGCAACTGAAGAGATACTGCCAGGGCTGTTTGACCGTTTTGGAGAAAATGCTCTGTTGATCATTCCGCTTCATTCGCAGGAGAATATCATAGGCTACATGGTCACTTATATAGTGCATTCAAATCTTCATAACGATCAGATGTATAGCTTCAATATGGCGGCTAACCGTTGCCTTGAAATGGTGCGCACGCATGAGCACCTGCGCTCGCTCAACGAGCGTTTGGAGTATCTGTTTACCCATGACAGGCTTACAAATATCTACAACCGCTACGGCTTTTACAACAACTTCAAGCAGCAGTTTACTGAGGCTGAGGGCACTGACCGTGAGGTGTTTATCGTGTCGATCGATCTGAACGATATGAAAACAATCAATGATACTTATGGTCACAGTGCAGGCGATGATGCGCTCTGTATAACGTCAAGGGCACTTATGGCAGCATGTGATGGTGAAGATATCATATGCTCACGCTTTGGCGGTGACGAGTTCGTTGTTGCAAGGATATGCACCGATGCAGCAGAGCGTGGAAAGTGCTATCACGCAAGATTTATTGAGGTGCTGGAAGAGCTGAATTGTCACTCGGGAAATCCGTATAAGGTTGCAGTAAGTATAGGTGTATATAGTGCATCTCTCGCTGATATCGATTCTATCGACAGTCTGATCGAGCTTGCCGATAAATTGATGTATAACGATAAAGCACGACATAAGCGTCGTCCGAAAGGTGTAAACTGATAAGATCCCCCGTGTACAACGGGGGATCTCTGAATCTTTTGGAGCATTTGTTAATATTCACTAAAAATGACGGCGAAATTTATTGTTGTTAAATGCTAGACAAGGCGGAAAAAGTGTGCTATAATTATTCTAAGGTAATATATCTTACAAAGCTTTGAAACGGAGGTAATAGTTTTGGCTAAGAAGAAGCTTTTTGGAAATAATATAAAGCCTTCCTGCAAGTATTGCGAGCTTGGCACTGCCGGCGAGGGCGATAAGATCATGTGCTCGAAGTTTGGTGTGGTTAAGACCTACGACTCCTGCAAAAAGTTTGTTTATAATCCTCTTAAGCGTGTTCCCAAGAAGGAGCTGCAGCTGGCAAACTCTGCAGTAAACGATATCGATTTCTGATCGTATCCTGCTTTGCGCTACATACTACTACGATCCGCAGTATCCTGCGGATCTTCTTTTTGCAGAAAAAATTTACAAAGCACTTGTATTTTTAGTGAAAAGATGGTACAATGTATAGTGATAGATTGTTTCTATTAAGTAATATTCATATACAAATCTTTATTTTAATATGGTGTTTTCACATTAAAACTATGAATGACAGAATAGACTATCTCAGAGATAAAGCAAACCGCCTGTCCCTAAATCCCGGTGTCTATCTTATGAAGGATAAAACGGGGAAGATAATATATGTAGGAAAGGCAAAGGCACTGAAAAACAGGGTCACATCCTATTTCCGCAATGATGCCAGCCACACTCCGAAAACTATCAAGCTGGTGGATAATATCCACGACTTTGATTTTATCGTTTGTCCCAGTGAGCTTGATGCACTGGTGTTGGAATGTAGCTTGATAAAGCTCCATAAGCCGAAATATAATATTCTGCTGAAGGATGACAAGGGTTATAATTACATCAAGATCTCAAGGGGACTTTATCCGAGGATAACTTATGCTCTCAATACAAGTGATAAAAATGCTGATTATTTAGGGCCTTTCACCAGCGGATTTACTGTCAAGCAGACGGTGGAGGAGGTCAACAGCATCTTTATGCTGCCTACCTGTAGGAGGCAGTTTCCGTCGGATATCGGTAAGGAGCGTCCTTGCCTTAATATGCACATAAAAAAGTGTATGGGAGTGTGCAGAGGACGGATATCCTCTGATGAGTATAAAAAGATAATCGACGAAGCGTTAGAATACCTCAAAAAGGGCAGTCAGAAGAGCGTTGAGCAGCTCCGGGCTGAAATGCAGGAGGCCTCCGATAATCTTGAGTTTGAGAAGGCAGCTAAGCTGCGTGACCGTATTCAGGCGATAACAAGGCTGCAGAAGTCGCAGAAGATATTCGATTATAAGACAGACGATTACGACATCGTTGCGCTGGCGCAGAATGTCAGCCTTGCCAGTGTAGCAGTTGTGAAATACAGGGGCGGAAGGCTCGTAGATAAGGAGAATTTCTTTATCGGTGACGAGTATGGCTCCGCTGCTATGCGCAGGGATTTTTTGCTTAGCTACTATCCCGACAGCGAGGAGATACCCAAGGAGATATACATCGACGAGCAGTTTGAGGATATGGAGCTTGTCACTCAGCTCCTGCGTGAAAAAGTGGGACACGCTGTAAAATTCGTTGTACCGCAGAGGGGAGAGGGATTGTCGCAGATAGTGCTTGCTAAAAGCAACGCCAGCGAATATCTTGCGCTGAAGGTCGGCAGGACGGCGAAGGAGATAAACGAACTGGAGGACCTCAGAAAGCTGCTGGGACTTGATAAAATCCCACTTTGCATAGAGAGCTATGATATCTCTAATTTTGGAGAAACTGGCAGAGTAGGCGGAATGATAGTATATCGCAATGGCCGTCCTTATAAGGCAGGCTACAAGCGGTTCAATATCAAGACGGTGGCAGGTATCGACGACTATGCAAGTATGCAGGAGGTGCTACGTCGCCGTATGCAGCGTTATCTTGATGGTGATGAGGACTTTGCGCCTCTGCCCGATCTGATACTGCTGGACGGAGGACAGACCCACGTTGCGGCGGTGGCAGAGGTGTTCGAAGAGATGGGTATAGATGTTCCGCTTTTCGGTCTTGTAAAGGACAGCAAGCACCGCACAAGGGCAATAGCAAAAGAGGGCGGCGAGATACAGGTCAGCGCAAACAAGGCACTGTTCAAGCTGCTCACAAATATACAGGATGAGGTTCACCGCTTTGCGATAACCTTTCAGCGTGTCAAGCACAAGCAGAAGAACTATACCCTAGAGCTTACAGAGGTCAAGGGCATAGGCGAGGCAAAGGCTCATGCGCTGTTAAAGGAGTTCAAGACAAAGCAGGGCATCAAAGAGGCTTCACCCGAGCAGCTTAGGGTAACGGCTAAGATAAGTGCCGAAAAAGCCAAAGAGCTGTACGATTTTATACAGGAGAGATTTTGATAAATGCGAGTAATTACAGGCACTGCAAGAGGCAGAAAGCTGATGACCGTTGAGGGTACTGATGTTGTAAGACCTACCACCGACGGTGTTAAGGAGGCTATCTTTAGTGCGATACAGTTTGAGATAGAGGGCAGGACGGTGCTTGATCTGTTTGCAGGTAGCGGACAGCTTGGTATCGAGGCTCTCAGCAGGGGAGCTAAGGCGGCTTATTTTGTTGACAGCAGTCCGCTGTCAATTAAGGTGATAAAGGAGAATCTTCGCACTACAAAGCTAGAGGAGAATGCGCACGTTGTCAATATGCCGTTCTCGGCTTTTCTTAAAAGCACGAGAGCTACATTTGATATTGCTATACTCGATCCGCCGTATGATCTTAAGATAATACAAAAAGCCCTTCCTCATCTTGAGGAGAAGATGTCAGATAACGGAGTTATCATCTGCGAGCATGAGAAAGAATGTGTTCTTCCGCATGATCTTGGCAGATTTGAGATCGTCAAGGTGCTGCGTCATTCACGCACATCTGTTACTATCTACCGCCCTAAGGCAGCAGAAGAGGAAGAGGAATGAAAGGAGCGGCATAGATGAAAACAGCCATTTACCCTGGCAGCTTTGACCCTGTTACGAATGGACATCTTGATATCATCCAGCGTGCATCCAAGATGTTTGATAAGCTGATCGTTGTTGTGCTGATAAATCCGTTGAAGAAATCAGCGTTTACTATTCCGCAGCGATGTGAGTTCCTGCGAAAGACAACAGAGGGAATGCCTAATGTGGAGATAGCAAGCTACGATGGTCTGCTTGCCGATTATTTCAATCTGCGTGATGATGTGGATGTCATTGTGAAGGGACTCCGTGCTACGTCGGACTTTGAATATGAATTTCAGATGGCGCACACCAACAAGGATCTCAATCCCAAGGCTGAAACGGTGTTTATACCAGCCAGCCAGAATGCCACATTTATATCGTCGAGCATGGTTAAGCAGGTTGCAATGTTCGGCGGAGATCTCAGCAAATATGTCCCTGCCTGTATACATGAGCAGATAAAGCAGCAGCTTACACAAGAGTTCACCGAGGCACGCCGTCTCGCAGAGAAGAAAAACGGAGTTAACTGACAGAAAGGATATAACAATGGACAAGATAACTGAAGCTATTGAAAAGATAAATTCCATCCTTGCAAAGGGCACAAAGGTGCCTTTCTCGAAGCAGCTGATGGTGGATGTTGAAGCGATCACCGATATCCTTGATAATCTTGAGCTCAACATGCCCCGCATCTATGATGAGGCAAACAATGTCATTGCCGAAAAAAACCGTATCATCAACGATGCCAAGCGTGAGGCGGAGGATATAATAAATCGTGCTACCGCACAGCGTAAGCAGATACTTGATGAGACCGATGTGATGAGGGAGGCACACCAGCGTGCGCAGACCGTTACTCACAATGCCCAGACTGAAGCAAGCAATACCCGCACTGAAGCAAACCTCTACGTTGACAGAAGGCTCACTGCTCTTGAAGACAATCTTGCGAGAAATCTCAATGAGGTGAGATTGCTTAAAAACCGCCTTGCCGAAGAGGATGCAAAGGTGGCAGAGCAGGCAAAGCAGAGAGCTGCTGCAAGAGCAGCTGCTCAGCAGAAAGCAGCTCAGCAGAAGGCACAGCAGGCTCAGCAGACACAGCAGCCTGCTTCTCAGAAGTAACTTCATAGGTTGTAAAAATGCGCAGCTTTTTGCTGCGCATTTTTTATAGTGTTCTATTGTGCCGTCAGCTCTGATATCTCGGCGAACGGAAAGCCAACCGTCCGCCGCTTTGGTTTGCTGTTTTTGCGTAGCAAAATCGCCGTCGTGCTAAGACGGCGAAAGCGAACATCAGTGCGTAGCACCACATTGATTTGAAAGGAGTACAAAACGCCCGTATGGTATCAATTTTGCGAACTTTCGCTGAACATCTGCCGAACAATCTCAAAATAGGCTATTTTTGAGATTATGGCATAAAAAAATGCGCCCCGTAGGACGCTGTGTATTGAGTTGTATAGAAAAACCGCCTTTTTAGGGGCGGTTAGTCTGTTATGATGTGTTACTGTTCAAAGCGTGACTGAATAAAGTGTTTGATAATAGCATCATCGCCACTATACTGTTCCTCGCCTAAAATATGCAAAGAGGCTATGGCATATTTTCTGAGCGGTATGCCCATAATCGTATCCGTAGAATTGGTCGATATATTTCTAATGCCGTCAATAAATGTAGAATTCTTCACTGTATGTCTTGTGCCAGCCAAGATAGCGTTTAATGCTACAATAGCACTGTCGGAATAGATGCCAGCGGATATAATAGGTTCATTACCTGAAAGAATCTGATTAATGATTATCTGCTTATCACTCATACTTAGCCACCTCCTTATCACGCAATATTTCAAGCCTTTTCACTATATCTGGTCGATTTGCTTTTGCGGCAAGTTCAATTTCAATTTGATATGCATCGATTTCTCTTTGTCTGCATTTTGCAACATCTTCAAACACATGAAAACCAAGATACTCATCGGCACGGTCATCGCAAAAGTGTTTGTATTCATGACACCATGCACTGTAGCTTGCGTTTTCATCAATAATAAATTGACCTAGTGTCCCTTTGCGCAACCCGGGTATATACGCCATAGCATTATTGTCGTATATCACCTCTGCGCCTGCACTTCTTAAATCCCGTAACATATTCTCAACATCATCAGAATTTGAAAGAATAGCTGCACCTGTTACCTCACGCATAGGATCATCCGTTGTTCTAAATCCCTTTTTGTTAATTGTACCACCATCCCCCGCATTTGTCAAGGGATTTATCGGGACAGTTGGCTGATTTTCGCTCAAAAGCGCAGGCGCAGTCTGATGTTCGGCAATAGTCGTCTGCTCCCTACCCTCAACATACCGTTCATACCACTCGTCGTATTCAAGCTGTTCCTGCTCTGTTTCAAGCTCGTCATCGGGGTCATAGCCGATAGTAGTGCAGCGACATTACCAACTGTCCGCTTTTCAGTTAAACATTGCAATCTCACGAAGAATATGCTACAATACTCATAACGAAAAAACAAAGGAGAATACCATGCTTGACCTGACATTGCTAGGCACAGGCGGAATGATGCCGCTCCCCGATAGATATCTTACTTCCCTTATTGTGAAACACAACGGATTTGGAATATTGTTTGATTGTGGTGAGGGCACACAGATGGCATTGCATAAGCATGGCTTGTCGCCAAAGCAGGTGGATGTCATATTTCTGACACATCTCCATGCCGACCACACTGCAGGGCTACCTGGGTTTCTGCTTAAGCTTGTAAATGCAGGAAGGGCAGAGCCTGTCAGCGTCATCGGGCCGAAAGGCACTGCAGCACTTGTTGAAGCGGTAAAGAGAATAGCTCTCGGCATAACCTTTGAGCTTTCAGTGACTGAGCTTTCAAGCGAATATGAAATCTTTGATCTTTCGCTGATAAATAGCAGCAAGAACAGACTGTTAGAGGGCTTGACAGTGTCGGCGTTCCTTGTGGATCACTCGGTGACCTGCTATGGATATAGTTTGGAGCTTGCCAGAAAAGGAAAGTTCAGTGCGCAAAAGGCTGAAGATCTCGGTATCGAAAAGAGATACTGGCGACTGCTGCAGGCTGGTGAGGAGGTCAATATCGACGGTGCAACATACGCTCCGGATATGGTGCTTGGTGCGCCGAGAAAGGGCTTAAAGGTCACCTATTGCACTGATACCACTCCTACAGCATCAGTGTCGGAGAACTCTAGAGGAGCTGATGTTCTCGTTTTAGAGGGTATGTATGGCGATAAGGATAAGCAGGATGATGCGGATCAAAAAAAGCACATGATGATGCAGGCGGCAGCGGAGATTGCAGCAAAAGCAGGCGCAAAGGAGCTTTGGCTGACTCACTTCAGTCCTGCGGAAATAGAGCCCGAGCGATATGTTGATGAGATAGCAACGATATTTCCAAACACGATGATAAAGCAGGAGGGCATCACAAAAACTCTACGCTTTGAAGAGCAATAGCAGAAAGGGGAACCCATGAAAAGAAAACTGATAAGCATGGCTTTGGCGGCTGCACTGCTGCTCAGCGGATGCGCTGACGACGGCGCAACAGCCGAAAGTGATAACGGCGAGATAGCTCTTAAAGGGGAAGATCTGCAGTGTTCTGTAGGTGTTGATGGTAATGCACGTGTGTTTTATGAGATATTCGTTGGCTCGTTTTCGGACTCTGATGGTGATGGGATCGGTGACCTGCGAGGCATTATCGACCGTTTTGACTATCTCAACGATGGTGATGCGAATTCGGGACTTAGTCTTGGTGTGGAGGGGATCTGGCTTACCCCGATATTCAGCTCTCCGTCATATCACAAGTATGATGTGGCGGATTATTATGCTATTGATGAGGCATTCGGCACTGAGGAGGATCTGAAAGAGTTGATAGCCCTCTGCCATGAGCGTGATGTGAAGCTGATACTGGATCTTCCTATAAATCACACCAGTGACAAACACGAGTGGTTTGCTGAGTTTTGTGCTGCACGCAGGGCAAATGATAAGACAAGTGAATTTTATGACTTTTACAGTTGCTCCGATAGTGCATCATCCGATGGCAGAGTATTTTCGGAGATAAGTGGAACGGATGAATATTATGAGTGTAATTTCTCGGGTGATATGCCTGAACTGAATTTCGACAATGAAGCGGTGACAGCTGCTGTATATGATGTTGCTGAGCACTATCTTGAAATGGGTGTGGACGGCTTTAGGTTTGATGCGGCAAAGTACATTTTCCTCGGTGAGGAGAGCAGAAATGTTGAATTCTGGAACAGATATATCGCAGATTTGAGAGAGGTTGACAGCGACATCTTTACCGTAGCAGAGGTGTGGGCACATGATACGATAACCGAGCCGTTTTTTTCAGCTACAAACTGCTTTGATTTTTCTATGTCGCAGCTGAGCGGACAGATAGCCACTGCTGCAAAGGGCGGTGATGTCAACAGCTATACCGCTTATGTTGAGGAGTATATAGCTTCTGTCAAGAGATTGAATGACGATGCGATGATGATACCGTTTGTTGCAAATCATGACATGGATAGGGCAGCGGGCTTTTTGACAGTTTCAAGCGGAGAGATGAAAATGGCTGCGAACCTATATCTGCTGCTTCCTGGGGCACCGTTCATCTATTATGGCGAGGAGATAGGCATGAAAGGCTCCCGTGGCTCTGCGAATACAGATGCCAACAGACGTCTTGCAATGCTTTGGGGTGACGGCGATACGGTGACTGACCCCGAGGGGGCAACCTACACCTCTGACAAGCAGACTAATGGTACAGTTGCAGAACAGGTGATGGATAGTGACAGCCTCTACAATCATTATAAAAAGCTGATAATGGTACGAAAGGCAAACCCTGAGATTGCCCTTGGAGAGTTTTTTGCCTTGCAGTTTACAGATACGAAGATGGGCGGTTTTGTTTGCTCTTGTGATGGCAGTAATGTTGCGGTTATTCATAACACCACAAAAGCAGCGATAACGGTAGATCTTTGCGAAGTTACAGAGATACAGTTTGCCAATATACGCACGATAATAGGCTCGGGCAGCGCAACACTTGATGGTACAAAGCTTACTGTTGATGCGCAGACATCTGTTGTACTTAAATGATCGGTCGCCGTATCCAACGGATACGGCGATACTTTTCGTGCAACAAAAAAGGATTTATCACGTGCATTTTGTTTGTTGAATATTAACATTGACAGTTAATAGAAACAAGCGTATACTAAAAGTGTAGAACAAAGAAAATACATAGCTACGTTCCCGTCTTTCGGGAGCGTATTGCATTTTATGAAAGGAGAGCCCTGCTATGCCGATGAAGAAGTATGAGATAGATATGTGCAATGGCTCAATATTGCCGAAGCTTTTGAAGCTTTCGTTGCCGCTTATGCTTTCAAGCGTGCTGCAGTTGCTGTTCAATGCGGCGGATATCATCGTTGTCGGAAATTTCGCCAGTGACAACTCGCTTGCGGCGGTGGGCTCTACCTCGTCGCTTGTAAATCTGATAACTAACCTGTTTCTTGGGCTTTCAACGGGTGCAAATGTTATGACCTCACGCTATATGGGAGCGCAGGATAATGAGCGTGTGAGTAAAACGGTACATACCTCCATCTTTCTGAGCATAGTCAGCGGACTTATTCTTACGCTTGTGGGGGTGCTGTTTGCGGATAAGATGCTGCTTTTGATGCAAACTCCTGATGAAGTGTTGGGACTGTCATCGCTATATCTGCGTATCTATTTCAGCGGTATGGTTGCAATGATGGTATATAATTTCGGCAGCTCTATCCTTCGCTCAAAGGGAGATACAAAGCGACCACTTTATTATCTTGCGTTTGCGGGTGTCGTCAATGTGGTACTTAATTTGATATTCGTTATCTTTCTTAAAATGGATGTTGCAGGAGTGGCTCTTGCCACTGTGATATCTCAGTGCGTTTCGGCTGCTCTAGTGCTCCGTTGCCTTATGAAGGAAACGGATGCATTTCATTTTGAGTTCAAAAAACTCCGTCCAGACCGTATCATTACAGGAAAAATACTTGGTATAGGTATTCCTGCAGGCTTTCAGGGAGTGGTGTTTTCCCTCTCTAATGTAGTTATTCAGTCCTCGATAAATGGCTTTGGCCCTATCGTGATGGCTGGCAGTGCCGCAGCGGCAAGTATAGAGGGCTTTGTATGGGTGTCGATGAATGCTTTTTCGCAGGGTGCGCTTACATTCATGAGTCAGAATATCGGAGCTGCTAAGTACAGCCGTATCAACCGTATTGCTTTTATTTCCTGTGCTTGCGCTGCAGTGACAGGCTTAGTGCTTGGCAATCTTGCTTATCTTTTCGGCGGCGCACTGCTGGGTATCTATGACCCTCGACCGGAGATAATCGCCCCCGGCCTTACCCGTATGGGGCTTGTGTGCGTGTTCTATTTCACCTGTGGCTTGATGGATTGCATTGTAGGCGCTATCCGAGGCATGGGATATGCTGTTGCTCCCACGATAGTATCACTTCTCGGTGCTTGTGGACTCAGAATACTATGGATATTCACAATATTTGCAATTCCCGAATACCATACAGAGACCATGCTGTTTGTATCCTATCCTATCTCGTGGACTATCACGTTTCTTGCACATTTTGTGTGCTACATTTTCATGCGCAGAAAGTATCCAAAGCACGATCTCGAGCATGACACAAAGTCCGATACTGAGTCTGTAACAGCGAATTGAACCGTAAAACCGCTGTGCCTGCCGCCGATCAATACGGCAGATCGCAGCGGTATATTTTTGCCAAAACGTCAGAACTGTAACCGTTTTGTAAGAAAATTGTAACCTAATACGGTTGAAATTCTTATAATATATGTAGTATAATATAGGTACAACGGAACAACCTATAATATACCATTGTTTGTTTTTTGAGGTGACAATTTGAAGAATAATATAATCCTGATACTGGTAGTCACCATCATCAGTGTTGCTATCATCGTGGCAAGCGTGCTGATGAGCACTGGTGGTGATGGAGAGTCTGAGTCGGAGGATAGCTCCTCGCAGACCACGTCTGTCACGACAGTGACAACGACAGCTCCACCGCAGACAGAGCCTACGACTACTACCACTGTATCTGCTCCCGCAACTTCTACTGCTCCGCTGCATGATGTTGAAACGGCAGAGCAGATAATCGCTACAGCTCAGTCGTTGCTGGGCATTGATTTTGTTGACGATGGCGATGATCCCGATATTGGATTTGATAATTCTGGCTTTATATACTATGTGCTTCGTGAGAACGGATATATCACCTGTCCGAGGGGAGTGGCTGCTCAGGCTCAGATGGGAAGCACTCTGGCTTACAGCGAGCTGAAGCCTGGCGATCTGGCTTTTTTCAGTACTGAGAGCTATTCCGGTATAGGCTTTGGAGGTATATACTGCGGTGACGGTAAAATGATAGCTTGCCTTATGCCAGGC
>JAZPZN010000114.1:0-18413 GCA_045544715.1 Oscillospiraceae bacterium
GCCTCCGACTTCGCTGCGTGTGGAGGGCAGAGAGCTTAAATGTCACGTGGGCAGCACCGATTACGAGCTGACCGCTCGCTTTGAGGCTTTTGATGATGAGCGCATCTACGGCATGGGACAGTATCAGGAACGTCATCTCAACAAAAAGGGAGCCGTGCTGGAGCTTGCCCACCGCAACAGTCAGGCGAGCGTGCCGTTTTTTATCTCCAGCAGGGGCTACGGATTTTTGTGGAACAACCCTGCCATCGGCACTGCCACATTCGGCACTAACAAGACCGAGTGGTACGCTAAAAGCACGAAGAAGATGGACTATTTCATCACCGCAGGCGACACTCCCGCCGAGATAGAGCTGCACTATACCGCCGCAACAGGCAGGGCGCCACGTATGCCCGAGTATGGTTTAGGCTACTGGCAGTGCAAGCTGCGCTACCGCACGCAGGAGGAGATACTCGCAGTTGCAAGGGAGCACAAGCGCAGAGGTCTGCCGATGGATGCGATAGTTGTGGATTTCTTCCACTGGACAAGGCAGGGCGATTTCTAGTTTGAGCCCCGTGACTGGCCCGACCCCGACGCAATGGTGAAGGAGCTGAAGGAGCTAGGTATTGAAACTGTCGTTTCTGTATGGCCCACCATCGACGAAAAGAGCGAGAATTTCGGCGAGATGGCAGGCAAGGGATACCTTGTGCGTGCCGATAGGGGCAACGCTATCCACATGACGTGGATGGGCAACACCACGTTCTACGATGCGACACATCCCGAGGCGCAGAAGTTCGTGTGGGATAAGTGCCGTGAAAACTACTATAAAAAGGGCATACGTACATTCTGGCTGGATGAGGCTGAGCCTGAGTACGGCCCCTATGACTTTGATATCTATCGCTACTATGCAGGCCCTGCATTACAGTGCACAAACATCTATCCCGTGATGTACGCAAAGGGCTTCTACGACGGACTGAAGGCTGAGGGCGAGCGAGAGGTGCTCAGCCTTGTGCGCTGCGCATGGGCCGGCAGTCAGAAGTACGGCGTGCTGACATGGTCGGGGGATATACACTCCTCGTTCCGTGCGATGAGAGAGCAGCTGCAGGCAGGCCTCAGTATGTGCGTCGCAGGCATTCCGTGGTGGACGAGCGATATCGGCGGCTTCCTCGGCGGTGACATCTCCGACCCTAAGTTCAGAGAGCTGCTGGTGCGATGGTTCGAGTGGGGCGCATTCTGCCCTGTATTCCGTATGCACGGCGAGCGCAGCCCCTGGTACGAGCGTGAGGAGGAGTTCATCGACGGTGTGCGTCAGCTTACCTCGGGTCAGGATAACGAGGTGTGGAGCTTCGGCGAGGATAACTACGAGATACTGAAAAAATATCTGTTTATCCGTGAGCGTCTGCGCCCCTACATCCGTGAGTGCATGGATCTTTGCAGCTGCACAGGCTTGCCGATAATGCGCCCGATGTTCTTTGATTTCAGCGAGGATAAGACCGCATGGGAGGTTGAAGACCAGTATATGTTCGGCAGTGATATCCTCGTTGCCCCCGTAATGGAGGAGGGCGTGACTGAGCGCACTGTATATCTCCCCGAGGGTACTAACTGGGTGGATGCCAACACTAAGGCGGTGTACGAGGGCGGTCAGCGTGTGACGATACCTGCGCCGCTGGATATCATCCCCATCCTCGTGAGAGAGGGCGCAGAGATAGAGATATATTAAGAGGTCGTTATGAAAAAGATACTATTCATCGCAACGGGCGGCACTATCGCCTGCGAGCGCACCGCAGAGGGGCTTGCGCCAAAGCTTGGCTCTGCTGACCTGCTGCGTCATGTTCCGTCGCTGGCGGAGCTTTGCGAGATCGACGCAGTGCAGCCCTTCAGCCTTGACAGCACCAATATGTCACCAAATGAGTGGATTGCCGTTGCGGAGCTGATAAGCTCTTCCTACGCTGAGTATGACGGCTTCGTCATCTCGCACGGCACGGATACCCTCGGGTATGGTGCGGCAGCACTCAGCTGCATGATACAGGGCAGCGGCAAGCCCATCATCCTCACAGGCTCGCAGAAGCCTATCGATGCCTCGCTGACGGACGCTAAAAGCAACCTCTACGACGCTTTCAATGTGGCTGTTGATGGCAGGCTCGGCGGTGTGGCGGTGGTGTTCGGCGGCAGGATAATCGACGGCAGGTGCGCAGTAAAGTGCCACACTCGGCGGCTTGATGCGTTCCGCAGCATCGACCGCTTGCAGCTGGGGCACGTTGGATATGAGGGCATGGTGCTTGACGCTGAAGGCTCGGCTGAGTTTACTGCCCATGACGGTGCTCCGCTGTTTTTGTGCAGGATGAACACTGCGGTATCGGTCATCAAGCTGATCCCTGCGATGGATACTGCGATACTGGACTGCGCTGCGGAGCGCAGCAGGGTACTGATAATAGAGGGCTTCGGCATGGGAGGCTTTCCCGATTACGGCAAGGCAGAGTTTGAGCAGAAGATTGCAGAGCTTGTGATGAACGGAGTTATCATCATAATGACGACGCAGGTGATGGAGGGCGGCTGCGATATGTCGGTGTACGAGGTGGGCAAGTCCGTCGCCGAGCGTTATCACATAATAGAAGCAAAAGGAATGACCACCGAGTATGCCTCGATGAGGGCGATGTGGTCGCTTGCCTATGCAAGCAGCACAGAGGATTTCAAGGAGCTGTTTCTGAGATGATTACGGACGGGATATTTGATGTAATATGCGGTCGCAGCAGCTACAGGGGGAGCTATCGGCAGGAGAGAGTTCCCCGTGAGCATCTGCAGATGATAATGGAGGCAGGGCTTGCTGCGCCCTCGGGCTGCAACAAGCAGACTACCTCGCTGATAGCGGTGGACGAGCCGCAGCTTTTGTCGGAGCTTTTAGGGCTTATCGAGCCGCCGATATGCGCTACGGCACCTGCGCTGATATGCGTGCTTACGCAGCGCATCTGCGCCTATCGTGACAAGTGCTACAGCGTGCAGGATTACTCGGCGGCAATAGAAAATATGCTGCTGATGATAAAGGCTCTCGGCTATGAGAGCTGCTGGTACGAGGGGCATATCACCGACGATGACGGCATCGGCGCAAGGCTTGCCGAGCATCTGGGAGTGCCCGATGGTTACGACCTTGTGTGCATCCTTCCCGTCGGAAAGGCGGCTGAGCCTGTCACAAAGGCGAGCAAAAAGCCGTTCGGTGAACGTGCGTGGTTCAACGGCTACAGAACATAACGGAGGAAACTGGCAATGTTGGAAGAACTAAAAAAAGCGGTATACGAAGCAAATATGGAGCTGCCGAAGCATGATCTTGTAACCTATACATGGGGCAATGTATCGGGCATAGACAGGGAGAAGGGGCTGGTAGTCATCAAGCCCTCGGGCGTTGACTACGATGTGATGACCGCCGATGATATGGTGGTTGTAGACCTCGCAACGGGCGCAAAGGTGGAGGGAAGGCTCAATCCCAGCAGCGATACTCCAACACACTTAGTGCTGTATCGTGCGTTCGGGGAGCTTGGCGGTGTGGTGCACACCCACAGCAGGTGGGCGACGGTGTTCTCGCAGGCGGGAATGAGTCTGCCTGCCCTCGGCACGACCCATGCGGATTATTTTTACGGAACCATCCCCTGCACAAGGAAGATGACCCCCGAGGAGATAGCAGGCGAATACGAAGCTGAAACAGGCAACGTCATCGTTGAAGCGTTCAACGGGCTTTCCGCTGCGGATATCCCTGCGGTGCTGGTGCATAGCCACGGCCCGTTTACATGGGGCACCGACCCTGCAAATGCCGTTCACAATGCGGTGGTGCTGGAGGAGCTTGCATTTATGGCATGGCACAATCTGATGATGAACCCCTCCATTCCCTCAATGCAGCAGGAGCTGATGGATAAGCACTACCTCCGCAAGCATGGCGCAAATGCCTACTATGGGCAGAGGTGAGGGCTGCCTTTCGGCGGTGTGCTGCTACAGGCAGCTTTGATTACAGACTGTTGATGGTGTATCTAAGATTACAGATAGTTTACAAAGGAGACCTATTATGAATATCCGCATTGCCTCTACCATACAGGATTCCATCGTTGACGGGCCTGGGCTGAGGTATGTCATCTTTACGCAGGGATGCCCTCATGGGTGCGTTGGCTGCCACAATCCCGAGACCCACGATTTCAGCGGCGGCAAGGATATCGATACCGATGCGCTGTTTGATGAGTGCATCGAAAATCCGCTGACAAGGGGAGTTACCTTCTCGGGGGGTGAGCCGTTCTGCCAATCAGAGGCTCTTGCTGAGCTTGCAGGGCGTTTCAAGGCGAGGGGGCTGCATCTAATGGCTTACAGCGGCTGGACTTATGAGCAGCTGCTGCAAAAGGGTGAAAACGAGCCTGCTGTAAAAAAGCTGCTAAGCCTGCTGGATATCCTAGTTGACGGGCGGTTCGTGCTGGAAAAACGCTCACTTATGCTGAAATACAGGGGCAGCGAAAATCAGCGGCTGATCGATGTACAGCGCAGCCTTGCTGAGGGACGTGCGGTAGAAGCGGAAATTTGATGCCAATTTCTTAAAATTGCGTCATAACTGTTGCAATATCTGAAATATTGTGCTAAAATGAATTAGTGAATTCATACAATATGGATTGTGAATATTGCATAAAAGCGAGTGATATATATTTTAAGGAAGATAATCGCCGCATTGCTGCTTTGCGCAATGCTTGCAGGGCTTACCGCCTGCAGCGAGGACGACGGCAGCGGCGGCATCATGAAATATGATATAGGGGCTGACCCCGCCACCCTTGACCCCCAGTCGGCAGGCGACAGCATCTCGGAGCAGGTGATCGCAAGCCTGTATATGGGGCTGCTGACCCTCAATCCCGACGGAAGCCTCGGGGAGGGTGTGGCTCAGGATTATTCCGTCAGCGAGGATGGTCTGGTATACACCTTCAATCTCCACGAAAACGTCTATTGGACTGACATGAACGGCTATGAGGAGCAGTGCACTGCCCACGATTTCGTGTATGGCTTTCAGCGGCTGTTCAAGCCCGAAACGAGGGCACCGAGGGCATCAGACTACTTCTGCATCAAAAATGCGGAGCTTATCAACAGGGGGCTTGTTCCCGATATGTCGGTGCTGGGTGTGACGGCATTGAGCGATCTCGTGCTGCAGATAACCCTGTCAAAGCCCAATCCCCGTTTTTTGCAGCTGCTGACCGAGGCACCTGCAATGCCCTGCAGCGAGCAGTATTTTATGCAGGCGCAGGGAAAGTATGGGCTTGCGGCGGAGGCAACACCCTCAAACGGGGCATTTTACATTTACGAGTGGGCATTCGACCCCTACACGATAACCGACAACAACCATATCATCCTACGCAGAAATCCGCTCAACAACGAGCATCGCAGGGTGTATCCCAGCGGCATAAACTTTTTTATCGTGGATGAAAGCACGTTTGAGGACAGCTTTCTCAGCGGCACGACCAGCTGCATATCCGTGAGTGACGGGGAGGCAGGCAGGTTCACCGATGAGGAGTACACCGTCACACGCTACAGCAACACCACGGTGGGTCTGCTGTTCAACTGCAGGAGAGAGCTTTTCAAGGCGGCTGAGGTAAGGCACGCACTTGCAGCCCTCGTTGACCGTGAAAGGATAAGCGGAGTGCTGAAGGACTATGAAATAGCTGACTGCCTTGTTCCGTCGGAGGTATCGCTGCTGGAGCAGTGCTATCGTGAGTATGCGGGTGAGGGCTTCGGCATTGGCTATGCCCCCGAGGAGGCTGCTGAGCAGTTTAGCACTGCGGCGGCTGACATCGACAAGAGCCTGTTGATGGGTGCCACCATCATCCTGTCGGAGGATGTGGATGCGCAGGCGGTAAGCTTCATCATGCAGGAGTGGCAGCGTCAGCTGGGGCTGTATTGCAAGATAGAGCAGTTAAGCTCTGCCGATATGGAGGCACGTTTGCAAAGCGGCGATTTCGACATAGCGGTGACGGGGCTGACGGGCGGCTACAACAGCCCTGCGGCTTATCTGGAGCTGTTTTCGAGATCGAGCCTTGAAAACTACGGCGGCTATTTCAACGGCGAGCTTGAGCGTATGCTGCGCAGCGCAGAGATATCCGTCGAGCTGAGCGACAGCGCAGACATCTATGTCGAGGCGGAAAAGCTGCTGCTTTACGAGGCGGCATTCGTGCCACTGTACTACCGCAACGAGTATTTTTTCATTGGCGAGGATATGGCGGATATCAGCTACAACCCCTTTACTAACATCGTGGATTTTTCGCAGGGAAAGGTGTTTTAATAAGGGGCACGATATAAAACAACACGGGCGGTCACTGACCGCCCGTAATTATTGCAAGCCTTAAAAAAGCCGCTTATATCACTACCTCGATATCCAGCAGCCTTACTATCTGCGCTGCCTGCAGGGTGTTTATCTTTGCGCCTTTAAGCTCTCTGAGGTCGTCTGACATCAGTATGCCGCTGATGTTGCAGTCGGATAGGTCGATGCCCTTCAGCATCGTGCCGAGAAGGTCGGCTTTTGAAAGGTCTACCTCGCTGAGCCTTGATTTTTTAAGCTTTACCTGTATCATTGCGCTCTCCGAAAGTGCCACCGAGGTCAGCTTTGTGCCCTCGAATGTGCTGTCGCAGAAGTTTGCATATTTGTAATAGCCGCCCTTTATTTCCGAATTTCTGAACAATGTATGCTCAAACCGACAGCCGTTTGCGCTGCACCCCTTAAGCACCGTATCCTTGAAATACCCGTCGGAGAACACGCAATCCTTAAAGCTGCAATCGGTGAAGCGGCACTCAATAAAGCTGCCTTTTGAAAAATCGCAGTTTTCAAAGCTGCATTTTTTGAAATGCACACGGGTGAAATCGGTGTTTTCCGCTGCTGCGTATACCACCAGCTCATTCTCGAATTCCGCAGCGGCGATGCTCTCCTCGTTTTCGGCGGCGAGGGCTATGATATCTTCAAGGCTCTCGGGGTGTGGGGCGGCATGGGGAATTTCGTCGTCAAATAGGCTCATCTGCAGCTCATCCTGTTCCATTGGGATACCTCCGCATAATGTTTTACTTGCTTTAGTGTAGCATATTTTTGCGGATTTTGCAACATTTGTGCTGAAAAAAATCAGTTTTTGCGCTTTAGCATATTGCATTATTTTGAAAAATGTTGTATAATTAAAATGTATTAATATACAATCTTACCATATCGCTGCGTGTCAGTGGCATCTATGAATGGCTGTCAGCCCAGGAGAGGAGATAATAATGAACTACTCAGAGATCACACCATATATCGAAAAAATGGCGGAAATGTCGGCCAATAACAACGGCATCCTGCCTGAAATGTACCCTCAGCACAACGTTAACCGTGGCCTGCGTGACATGAACGGTAAGGGCGTTGTAACAGGGCTTACCGAGATTTCCTGCATCAAGGCGAAGGATGTTGACGAGTTCGGCAATGAGATACCCTGTCAGGGCGAGCTTTATTACAGGGGCATCAACGTGCGTGACCTTGTTAAGGGCTTCACCCGTGACGACCGTTTCGGCTTTGAGGAGATCACATATCTGCTGCTTTTCAGCGAGCTGCCTAACAGGGAGGAGCTTGAGCAGTTCAAAAAGACCCTGTCGGACTACCGTGTGCTTCCCACATCCTTCGTTAGAGATATGATACTTAAAGCCCCAGGCAAGGATATGATGAATATCCTATCGAGGAGCGTGCTGGCACTTTACGCCTATGACGACAACCCCGACGAGACCACCATTGCAAACGTGCTGCGTCAGAGCCTCAGGCTCATATCCATCTTCCCGATGCTGGCGGTATACAGCTATCAGTCGTATCAGCACTACCACCTCGGCAAGAGCCTGTTTATCCATCAGCCGAAGCCTGACCTCTCCACCGCTGAGAACCTGCTTTCCATCCTACGTGAAAGCGGCGAGTATTCTCCGCTGGAGGCTAAGATACTCGACCTTGCGATGGTGCTGCACGCTGAGCACGGCGGCGGCAACAACTCCACCTTTACCACCCATGTTGTGACCTCATCGGGCACTGATACATACAGCTCCGTTGCGGCTGCCCTCGGCTCGCTGAAGGGCCCACGTCACGGCGGCGCAAACATCAAGGTGGTAAAGATGTTTGAGGATATGAAAAACAGCATCAACACCTCCAGCGAAGCCGAGGTCAAGGATTACCTCGCTAAGCTGCTCAACAAGGAGGCTTTCGACCGTCTCGGACTTATCTACGGCATGGGTCATGCGGTGTATTCACTCTCCGACCCGAGGGCGGATATCCTAAAGGGCTGCGCAAAAGACCTCGCCATAGAAAAGGGCTGCGAGGAGGAGTACGCCCTTTATGAAATGGTAGAGCGTCTTGCCCCCGAGATAATCGCTGAAAAGCGCAGGATGTACAAGGGCGTAAGCGCAAATGTTGACTTTTACTCGGGCCTTATCTACCGCATGCTGGAGCTTCCCTGCGAGCTGTATACTCCGCTGTTTGCCATCTCCCGTATCTCGGGCTGGAGCGCACACCGCATCGAGGAGATACAGAATGCAGGCAAGATCATCCGTCCCGCTTATGTAAGCGTAAAGCCGCAAAGACCTTATATCGACCTTAACGACCGTTAAAATTAAGGAGGAAAGAAATATGTGTATACTGCCGCTTAGATTTTCATCAAAATCCCTGCTCATCAACGTCCCCGATGACTGCATCTGGAAGGTGGAGCGCAGGAAGAGCAGCGAGGTGGAGGACTATCTTTATCTCATAGTGTACAACCATGACGGCACCGTGATAGAGCATTGTCTGCTCGACCTTGACATGGTGTTCTGCAACTATTCCTTTACCGATGGCTACCGTGAGGATGGCGAGACCGAGCTTATCAGCGAGATAATGAAAAAGCTGATGATCGCAATGGAAAAAAGCAAGTATGTAAGAATGTCGGATATCGCATTCAATCTCGGATGATAAAAAGCAGGGCGGAGTTTTCCGCCCTGTTTATAACGTCGAAAAAGTCCCGTGGGGACTTTTCCGCCGAAGCATCCGCACTGCCCGCACTCGTCGGCGGCGATGCCGCCAACTCGCACAGTTGTGCGGATAGAAGTTATTTTTCCGACGCACGTGTCGTCGGAAAAATTGATTACAACTGTCCACATCGCAGGCATAGATCAAGTTTTTCGACAAGCTGAGCAGGGCGGAGTTTTCCGCCCTGTTTTTATGCTTGTTTCTCATCGGGAGTGTTTTTTAAAAACCACAATATAAACGGCACACAGATGATGCCCGTCAGCGCATCGGCTATGGGCTGGGATATCTGTATTCCCATAAGCCCGAGGAAGTGAGTGGTTATCAGCAGCGTCGGTATCAGCGTCAGTCCGTTGCGCAGCAGCGACAAAAACGAGGCTATGCCTGCCTTGCGTATGCTTTGATACAGCATATTTACGGGGATGGACAGCGGCAAAAACAGCACTCCGATGCTGGTGCATCTGAGCGCAAGCGAGCCTATCTCGATGACATCCTCATGCTTTTGGAACAGTGCAACTATCTCGGCAGGGAACAGCAGACCCGGCAGCGACATGATGCCCACAAGGGCGATGCCTATCACCATCGTGAACAGCAGACCCTGCTTTACACGGCGGTATTTGCCCGCTTGATAGTTGAACGATGCAACAGGCTGAAAGCCCTGTCCTATGCCAAGTCCCACGCACATCACCAGCATGGAGTAGCGGCTGACTACGCTCATCGCTGCGATCGCCGCATCGCCGAAGGGCTTTGTGAGGTTGTTAAGCAGACCGTTTGAGATGGATGACAGTCCCTGCCTTATCAGCGCAGGGAAGCCTATCTTCATTATGCTGAGGTATACTTTCACGTTTTTGCTGATGTTAAGGGGAGAGATGCTTCCCTGCGCTATCTTTTTGTGGAATATCAGCAGCAGACAAAAGCTGATGAACTGCGATGCCGCAGTGGACAGCCCTGCGCCGAAAACTCCCATGTCAAAGCCCTTGATAAGCAGCCAGTCGCCGAAGATGTTGATGATGCCGCCCGTCACAAGCCCTATCATGGCGTAGAAAGCCTTGCCCTCGTAGCGCAGATTGTTGTTGAGCACAAAGCTGCAGACCATGAACGGGCAGGCGATCAGCACCCACATTCCGTAGTCACGGGCATAGGGCAGGATGGTATCGGTGCTGCCGAGCGTAAGCAGCAGCGGATCGAGAAACACCAGCCCCAGTATCAGCAGCACCGTGCCTGCCGCCGCCCCAGTAAAAAAGGCGGTGGAAACATACTCGGATGCCTCTTTTGTATCCTTGTTTGCGAGGGATTTTGACACCAGTGTGCCCGAGCCCTGCCCAAGCATGAAAGCCACTGCCTGTATAATAGCCTGCAGGGTGAACAGTATTCCGGTTGCCGCCTGCTGACTTTCGCCAAGCGTGCCGACAAAGTAGGTGTCTGCCATGTTGTAGATGCTTGTTATCAGCATGGAGATGGTGGTGGGTATGCCGAGGGTGACTATCAGCTTGGCAACGGGGGTCTCCGTCATTTTTTTGTAGTATGCTTCTGTTGAATTCATAAGATATCGCTTCTTTTCTGTTTAATCTACTGGTATTGTACTACTTTTTTCAGCAATTGTCAAACTGCATGGTAAAATAATGCGCAGCGGCTGCAACCTTTTGCTTGCTAAAGCGGTGTTATAGGTAGAAACTATATTGAAAACAGGAGGTATGTATGAAAAAATATCTTACTTTTGCTGCAATTACTGCGATGCTGCTGGCATCGGGCTGCACCGCCCGTGACCTGCCGCTTACCTCTACCACAGCGTTGGGCGATGCTGCCGAGGGAGAGCTTGTTGCCTCAACAGAGCTTGGTACTGTTGACGGCTACGCCGAGACCGAGATAGCATGGGAGGAAGCCCCTGCCCAGCCCGAGGAGCTGTCCTCGCCGCCCGTGATGCGCATTGAGGCAGTGGGAGAGATGATAGCATCCTGCATGAATATGCCCCAGTGCGGCTACAGCTGGACGAAGGACGACAGCGAGACCATCGCCTGCGGAGCGTCGCCCTATCAGGCTTATGAGCTTGGGCACGTGTCTGCGGTGATAAACACCCTCGACCTTGCGAAGGCCCCTAAAGTGCTGCTGACTAACGGCGGCGTGATCGAGTACGTGACCTGTTGGGGCAGCGACGAGGAGCGGCAGGATGTGGAGTTCACCGCCGAGGGTGAGATACTGCTGCCCGACAGCCCCATCGGAAAGGTGTACGAGGTGAGCATACTGTTTCCACAGGGCAGATGCAGCTATCTGTTTGCCACTGAGGAGCGTGAGCCGACTGACTACAGCGGCGGCAGCGAGGGAGCTACCACTCCCGCATACGACCCCACCGCCCTGCAAAGCCCTGCAGCGTACATATCCGAGGCGATCTGCGGCTATCCGACGGCTGAGGATTTCAACAGCTAACATTAAAGCAGCACTCCGTAAGGGGTGCTGCTCGTTTTTTATTTTGCGCTCTTTACGAGGGCTTCGATGTATTTGGGGTATTCCCACTCGAGAGAGCTGCGGTGGATGAGGCCGTATTTCTCGCCGCCCGTGCCGAAGCTGTTGTTATCCCACAGGAATACAGGGATACCATACTGTCTGAACACCGCAGGGAAATACTTTGCCCAGCGCATACGGGAATCAAGGTTGCCCTTGTCGGTTGCGCCGCACTCGCCGATGATAACGCCTATGCCTTTTTTGATAAAACGCTCGTTAAGCTCGGCGGAGAGCCATTTCAGCTCGTCGGTGCTCTTTTTGTCATCCTCAGCGAAGTAGTCGGTGGCACCGTTGCCTGTATTCATTGCAAAGTTGTAGGGTGTGTATGCGTGGACTGATACGATGATATTGTCATCCTCGGGCACTACAAAGCCGTTGAGGCTTGCGGAGGATGCCGCATAGGTGGGCACCATCAGGCATCGCTTTGCATTGTTGCCGCCCGTCGCCCTTACCGCATCAACGAACACTTGATTGAAGTGATTTACTACCGCCCTGCCTTCGTTGTCGCCGCCGTTCCATTCAACGCTTGTGCCTATCTTTCGGGGCTCGTTCATGCCCTCGAATATCAGCCTTGTGCCGTAATCCTTAAAACGCTCAGCCACCTGCGTCCAAAGCTTATCAAGTATCCTTGAGGCTTCCTTTTTGTTGTCCTCGGAGGGGAAATGCCAGTCCTCGTGGTGGGCGTTGATTATTACATACATATCGTTGTGATATGCGTAGTCAACGACCTCCTGCACTCTGTTCATCCACTCGTCGTCTATCTCGTATATGCCGTTCATGTGCTTGTACCATGTGATGGGGATGCGCACCGCATTGAAGCCTGCATCCTTTACAGCAAGGATAAGATCCTCGGTGGCTTTGGGGCAGCCCCACGAGGTCTCGGTGTTCATGCCGCTGCCGCCTGTTGCGTCAAGGGTGTTGCCGAGGTTCCAGCCGATGGTGATCTCCTCGCACATCTCGATGGCGGTCAGCCACTCGTCATCTGTTGCTTCGTCGTCGGTGTCGTCGGTTTCGTTGTCGTCGGCGGGGGTCTCTATGCTGCCGGTGCCGCCTGCAACATCCCACAGATCGTCAGTGGTGACGCCGCCAGATACCAGCATCGTAAGGGCTGCAAGCAATGCAGCCAGTTTTGAACATACATCCATATCATTCACCTGCACCTTTCATTATGCCCTCAAGCACGAGGGGATATCTGCACTCGTAGGAGTAGCGGTTGAACAGTCCGAACTTTTCGCCGCTGATAAACGCTCCGTTGTCCCACCAGAAGCAGGGAATGCCCAGCTGCTTGAATTTTGAGAAGTAATACTCAGCCCAGTCGGCACGGAACTCGTCATTGGTAGCCTTTATCTCATTTCCGAACTCGTCGGTGATGGTCTCGTTGGTGTGGCGTGTCTGTGCGCCGCACTCGCCCACGATGACTGCGATGCCCTTGCTGATAAACAGCCTGTCAAGCACATCTGCGAGGGTGTCGATATCCGATGTGCAGCCATCCCTTTCGGTAGTCCACATCGACTGACCGCTTTCAGCCAGCGCAAAGCTGTAGGGAATATAAGCGTGCACGCTGACGATAAGCCTGTCATCCTCGGGCAGCACAAGAGCCGAGAGAGCCGTTTCACCGCAGTTTGCAGCGTAGGGGCACACCATCAAAAAACGGTGCTGATTGTTGCCGCCTGTAGCCCTTACAGCGTCAACAAAGGTCTGATTAAACACGTTTACAACGTCCCAGCCCTCCTGATTTCCGCCGTTCCACTCGAAGTTGGTGCCCTGCCAGCGTGGCTCGTTCATGCCCTCGAAGATCAGCTTTTCGTCGTAGCCCTTGAACTGCTCTGCTATCTGCGTCCATGCGTGGGTCATGATCGCCTTGCCGTTTTCCTCGTTGTCGTAGTAGGGGTAGTTCCACTCCTCGTGGTGCATATTGAGTATCACGTACATATCGAGGTCGTAGGCGTAATCAACGACCTCCTTTACTCTTGCCATCCACTCGGGGTCTATGTTGTGGGCATCATCCATGTGATTGCCCCAGCTTGTGGGTATCCTCACCGCATTGAAGCCTGCATCTTTTACGGCTGCCATCAGCTCGGGCGTGGTGACGGGGTTGCCCCAGCTTTTCTCGGCTGCAAGACCTGTGCCTGTGGCATCGAGGGTGTTGCCGAGGTTCCATCCGACACGGATGCCTGCGGTGAACTGCTGCGGAGTGAGGGTGGTGTCGATCTCATCCGCCCTCACCTCGGTGATCTCTTCGGCGGGGGTGCTGTCGGGGAGGCTGTCGGAGGTGCTGTTTCCAGCGCAGCCTGCGGCAGATATCATACATACTGCGGCAAGCAGCGCAGCAGCGATGTTTTTAAGCTTCATACAAGATCTCCTTTTTGATAATTGGTATATGTATATTATATATTGATTTTATCGTCAAGTCAAGGGCTTTGCGCAAATTGATATCAGCCTTGACATAAATTGAAATGTATGATATGATTTAGATAAAATATGTAAAGGAATGATATTATGATATCCATTGTTTATCTTAGTGCAACAGGCTTTACAAAGCGTTATGCCGAAATGCTGAGCGAAAAGACGGGCATACCCTGCTATGACCTAAAATCAGCGCAAAAGCAGGTGGCCGCAGGGGAGGAGATATTTTACCTCGGCTGGGTGTATGCTAACAATATCAAGGGGCTGAAAAAGGCATCAAAGCGTTGGAAAGTGTCCGCTGCCGCCGCCGTTGGAATGTATCCCGAAAGCGATGCAAACAGCAGCATATTGAAGGATGCAAACAAGCTGACCTGCCCGTTGTTTTATTTGCAGGGCGGCCTCAAGCCCAACGAGGTGAAGGGCATCGACAAGCTGCTGCTGAAGATGGTATGCAAGTTCCTCACGAAGGATGACAAGCCCGAAAATGCCGATATAATCAAAACTTTCAAAGAGGGCTGCGACTGCGTGAGCGAGGAGAACATCGCAAAGCCTGTCACATTTTTGATGATGAAGCAGGGTTGATAAATAACAAGGGCGAACATTGTTCGCCCTTTTGTGCTGTAGATGGGTGCTGTCAGTTAGCCTGCCGAAACAGCTCCGTCTGCCTTTGCCTGCGTGTGATGTAGCTGCTGATGAAGCCGCTGAAACGCTGAAAGCAATCCTGCTGCTCATCGGTGGAAAGAAAGCGGCATCCGCCGCCGCTGCGATAGCTGCGGCTGTCCTCGCTGCGCAGCTTTTGCAGCTCTCTGAAGCGTGCCTCAGCCGCCGCATCCGATATCCTGCACATGGAGGCTATCTCCGCCGCCGAGGATACTCCGCAAAAGTGCAGCACCGTCAGCGGTGCAAGCAGCGCAGCGGCAAACTCGTCGGCGGCACGCTCCTCCGCCTCGGTGAGGGTGCTGTCACTGTCCACGTGGTGCAGCAGAATATGCCCCAGCTCGTGCGCCAGCGACCATCGCTGCCGCAGCTGATAGCGCACGTTTTCGTTGATGGCGATGACGTACACGCCGTCGCTGTCATCCAGAAAGCTGAGCCCCAGCGCACCCCGCTGATAAAGCTGCTCCATGCTGCAGCTGTAGTAGCGTGCGCAGGTGGCATAATCCGTAAGCTTTATGCCGAAGTGCTCAGCCACCGCAGCGGGGTCAACGGGCAGCGAGTCCGCCGATGTCAGCGCAAGAGCCTCGTATGCCGTCATCAGCGCACCCCCTTGTATGTGGGGGCATCCTTGATGCTGCCCATGCCTTTGCGCTTGACCATCTTCATGCGCTGCGGCACACCGCCTCCTCTCGCTGCTATCAGCACTGTTGCGTTATCCGCACCGCTTTCGCTGCGGCGCAGCGCAGTGGCTGTTACCCTGCCGTATTCAAGCTCGGTGCAGGCATCCACAAGCTTGCGCCCGTGGCTGTCCAGCGACTGATATTTTATCATGTGACCCTTGTCATCTGACGGGGTGAAATAATCGGCAAAAAGCTCGTTTGGCTCGCAGTGCAGCGCATCAAACAGCCGCAGCAGCACCTCTTCCTTAGGGTGGCTTAGCCCCCTTTCATAGTTGCCCACCGCCGAGGTCGTCACCTGCAGCCGCTGCGCAAGCTCCTCCTGCGTCAGACCCTCACGCTCTCTGAATTCTCTGATCTTGTATCCGATGCCCATGCTTCCTCCTTTTGTGCCTCCTGCTCCAGCCTCTTCAATGCCGTGCGGCGTAATATGAATACCCTGCGCTCGCTGGTGTATAGCTTGTCTGCGATGGTGTGCCAGTCCTCCCCGAGGAAGTAATATCGCTCTATCACCGCTCGCTCCTCTCCCTCAAGCTTGCTGACGTACACCGTCGCCTTCAGCTTGGTGTCTACCAGCTTATCGATCTGCCCGTTAAGCTCCCGCTCAAGCTGCGACAGCTTTTCCAGTACCTCCTGCGCATAAGCGGAGGATTCCCTTGCTATATGGCATATCCTATGCAGTCGCTCGATATGCTCAAGCTGCGCTGCGACCTCAAGCTCGTATTGGCGGGCACGCTTCAGCAATGACATTATTTGTGACAATTTTGTTCCTCCTTTTTGATGTTCATGCACGATACTTATTATGAACATATTATATCACAAGTTTCTTGTGTTGTCAAGGGGGAAATGTCAAATTAATTGTCATGCTTTTACGGCGAGGGGGTATTCACCAAACTCTGCAAAAAGAATATAATGTTGCAGGAGGTGACGGTGATGCGGCACAAGAAAGACGGAAAATGCGGTATCGGCGCAGTGCTGGCTATCGTGGCATTTCTCGGTGCGCTGATGTGCGTGTCGTTTTTTTCGATCAAGGTGCTGCTGCTCGTCGTTGCGGTACTGCTGATAGTGATAGGCATATTTTTGCTGCGGCTGTGAAAGGAGCTACATAATGAAGATAGTTGTACTGAAAAGTCCCCGTCTGCTGGGCGGAATACTCCGCATGATGTTTGGCATCAGAAAGGCAGACTATCCGCAAAGCTGAAAATATCCGCCCTGCATCGCAGCAGGGCGGATGTTATTATTCAGTCGTTTCGATGATGAGGGCGGTGCCGCTGTGCACCTCGATGTGGGCGATGTCTGCCGATACCTCGTTGCTGACACCGAGGGGAAACGAATTCGTCAGCCTGTGCCGCTGCAAAGGATACTTCATTCCGCTGAGGGATACAACAGCCTCCTCGCCGTAGCTGAACACCGATACATAGCCCTTAGTCCGCTTTATCTCTGCCTTGTCGCCCTCGTGCAGGAGATATGCACACTCGCTGCTGCCGTACAGCCTTGCGGAGATCCCTCTCAGGTGCAGGGCTTCAAGCATTTGCAGGTTTGCAAAGCTATGGTCGAGCCGCCCTCCCAGTGCACATAGAAAGCGAAGCTCGGTGCAGCCACGCTGAATTGCTGTTTCGGCGGCGAGAAATGCGTCGGTGTCATCCTTTATGGGGCTGACCCTTATGCACTCGGTCATCTCGGGGATGTCGGCAGCGGCACTGTCGAAATCGCCCACTGCGATGTGGGGAACTATCCCTGCCGCAAGGCAGTGATCAAGTCCGTGGTCGGCTGCGATTATCAGCCCCTCTGCAAGACCTGCGGGAAGCTCCCCCTCGGGAGAGCCGCATATTATCGTTGCGATGCCCATTGTTACACCTGCTTTCTTTGCATATATCTCTCACCATTATACACCTTTTGCTGCTATATTGCAACCGTACAAGTTGCCTGTCGTTTGCAATATTTGCTGATTTTAGTTGTCAAAAAGCAGAAAATTGTAAAAAACTATTGACAACAATGCTATAATTTCTTATAATGTGCATTAGTGTGATGAATAATACACATTATTAATATACACATAAAAAGGAAGGGATATTGACTAAAAATGGAAAATATCATCAGTCTGAAAAACATTGTGGTTGAATTTGACGGCGATCAGATCCTAAAAAGCATCAATCTTGACATCAAGGATAAGGAGTTCGTTACGCTGCTGGGGCCCTCGGGCTGCGGCAAGACCACAACGCTGCGCATTATCGGCGGATTTCTCACTCCCACCAGCGGCGACGTAATGATGGATGGCAAGCGCATCAACGACCTGCCCTCCCACAAGCGTGATGTAAATACGGTTTTCCAGAGGTATGCACTTTTTCCCCACCTCAATGTCTATGAAAATATCGCATTCGGCCTGCGCATCAAGAAGATGAGCGAAAAGGAGATACAGCGCAAGGTAGGCGAAATGCTGGAAATGGTGAACCTTATGGGCTTTGAGAAGCGTACAGTTCACCGTCTATCGGGCGGTCAGCAGCAGCGTGTTGCTATCGCAAGGGCACTCGTAAATCAGCCGAAGATACTGCTGCTTGACGAGCCCCTCGGTGCGCTTGACCTAAAGCTGCGCAAGGAGATGCAGATAGAGCTGAGAAAAATTCAGCAGGCTCTTGAGCTGACCTTCGTGTATGTAACCCACGATCAGGAGGAGGCGCTCACCATGTCCGACACCGTTGTTGTAATGAACAACGGTCATATACAGCAGATAGGCTCTCCCACCGATATCTACAACGAGCCCACAAATGCCTTTGTTGCTGACTTTATCGGCGAAAGCAACATCCTCAACGGCTCTATGCCCCGTGACTGCCTTGTAGAGTTCTGCGGAAAGCAGTTTGAGTGCGTGGACAAGGGCTTCTCCCCGAATGAAACTATCGACGTTGTTATCCGCCCCGAGGATATCAAGGTGATACCCGCCGCTGAGGCAAAGCTGACGGGCATCGTCACAAGCGTTGTGTTCAAGGGCGTGCACTATGAGATGATAGTTGACGGCGTTGACCATGAATGGATGATACACTCCACAAAGGCGGAGGAGGTCGGCAAAATGATCGGCATGACCTTCGACCCCTACGATATCCATATCATGAAAAAGACAAAGGAGGACTGAAAAATTGGGTAAGCTTAAATTTTTCGCCTTTCCGTATCTGATATGGATGATAGTGTTTATCGCAGTG
>JAZPZN010000115.1:0-3011 GCA_045544715.1 Oscillospiraceae bacterium
CGTTGTTTGCAATGGGGTGGAACTTAACAAGGATCTCTCCCACAAGTCCTACCTTAGGCTTTTTGATATCCCTCACGGGGAAGGCATCGAAATCCTTGACGATATTCTTGATATTGTTATTAAAGCGAGTAAGCGAGGTACTTTTAAGCTCATCCCGCAGGAACAGTCTCCACTTTTCATACAGTGCATTTGCGCTGCCCTTTTCAACCTCGTAAGGACGAACCTTGTAAAGGCATCTCTGCAGCACATCGCCATAGATGATACCCATGAATGCACGCATCGCAAGCGGCACGGTCAGCTTAAAGCCACTCTGCTTTTCCAGTCCGACAACGTTAAGCGAGATAAGCGGGATGTGATCATAACCTGCATCCTTCAGTGCCTTTTTCAGCATACCAACATAGTTTGTCGCACGGCAAGCACCGCCCGTCTGTGTTATCATGACAGAGGTCTTGTTAAGGTCGTACTTTCCGCTCTCTAACGCATGGATAAGCTGTCCAACAACAAGTATAGAGGGATAGCAGGCATCGTTATTAACGTATTTCAGACCTGTATCTACTACATCCTTCGAGCAGTCTGTAAGAATAACCACATTATAGCCGCCGTGACGGAATGCAGCCTCCAGCATATCAAAATGGATAGGAGCCATCTGCGGGCAGAGGATAGTATGCTCAGGACGCATCTCCTTCGTGAACTCGGGCTGACGCACATAACCTACATGGCTCTGTACGGGCTTGTACTGATGGCGCAGACGCTCCTGCACAACAGATATCAGCGAACGCAGACGGATCCTTGCCGCACCGAGGTTGTTTACCTCATCTATCTTAAGGCAGGTATACAGCTTACCGAAGCTGCGAAGTATCTCCTGCACCTGATCTGTCGTAACAGCGTCAAGTCCGCAGCCGAAGCTGTTGAGCTGAACAAGCTCAAGGCAGTCATGCTTGCCCACCAAATGCGCAGCCGCATAAAGTCTTGTATGATATGTCCACTGATCTACTACTCGTATCGGACGAACTATCTGCTCAAGATGCGCAACACTGTCCTCTGTAAGTACGGCAAAGCCATAGCCAGTTATCATCTCAGGCAGGCCGTGGTTGATCTCTGGGTCGATGTGATAAGGACGACCTGCCAGAACTATTCCCTGCTTGCCACTATCCTCCAGCATCTTGAGCGTTTCCTCACCCTTTGCACGGATATCCGCCTTGAACGCAGCGTCCTCCGCATAAGCCTTTTCAAGCGCCGCAACGATCTCAGCCTTGGTGAAGCCATCGTCAGGTAGCTCCTTTGTGAACTCCTCATAAAGTCGCTCCGCCATACGTTTCTTGTGGAAGATAGGCAGGAACGGATTGAGGAACTTAACATCCTCACGCAGCTCAGGAACCGAGTTTCTGATAACCTCGCTGTAGGTCGCAACAACGGGACAATTGTAGTGGTTGTCTGCACCGTTGTTCTCACCCATCTCATATGGCAGCGAAGGATAGAATATCAGCTTCACACCGTCATCCACCAGTGCTTGAATATGTCCATGCGCAAGCTTTGCGGGATAGCATACAGACTCAGAGGGCATAGTTTCGATGCCTCTGTCATATATCTCACGGGAAGACTTGGGAGAAAGCTTTACACTGTAGCCAAGCTCTGTAAACAGGGTATGCCAGAACGGATAATTCTCATACATACCGAGGACTCTGGGGAGTCCGATAACGCCACGCTTTGCGGCATTTTCGGGAAGGCTTTCACGATCAAAGAGCTTGTGATATTTATAATCAAAAAGGTTAGGCAGCTTTTCAGTGCCTGCCACATTACCTGCACCACGCTCACAGCGATTGTTGCTTATGTAACGCTTTCCGTCGGGGAATTTTGAGATAGTCAGCAGACAGTTGTTTGAACATTTGCCGCAGCGTGCGGTGGTCTTTTCAACCTTGAAATCCTCCAGCTTGTCAGCGGGAGAGATAGTACTGCCCTGCCCATCATCACGCTCGATAGATATCAGCGCACAGCCGTATGCGCCCATAAGACCCGCCTTATCGGGACGGATAACATCCTTGCCGCAGATACTCTCAAAGGCACGCAGCACGCTATCATTCATAAATGTGCCGCCCTGTACGATTATCTTATCGCCCATACTCTCAGTGTCACGCAGCTTTATTACCTTGAACAGCGCATTTTTAACTACCGAATAGCTCAGACCTGCCGAGATATCCGCAACTGTTGCGCCTTCCTTCTGCGCCTGCTTTACACGAGAATTCATAAACACTGTGCAACGAGAGCCGAGGTCAACAGGATTCTGTGCTGTAAGACCCAGCTTTGCAAACTCCGCAGATGTCATACCGAGGGCATTTGCAAAGTTCTCAATAAACGAGCCGCATCCGCTGGAGCAAGCCTCATTAAGAAGGATACTCTCTATCTCACCGTCACGCACCTGCATACACTTCATATCCTGACCGCCGATGTCAAGGATGAACTCAGCACCGGGGAGTATCTTGTCGGCAGCCTTGTAGTGCGCCATAGTCTCTATCTCGCCGAAATCGGCTCCCAGTGCAGCCTTGATAAGATGCTCACCATAGCCTGTAGCACAGGATTTTGCAATAAATGCGCCCTCAGGAAGCTTGGAATAGATCTCCTTGAGTATACCGATAACAGACTTCAACGGATCACCGCCGTTACCTGCATAGTAGGAGTAGAGTATCTCAGCCTTATCATTCAGCAGCACTGCCTTTGTGGTGGTAGAACCTGCATCGATACCGAGATAGCTTGCACCACTATGCTGTGTGATATCAGCCACAGGGATAACAGACTTCGCATGACGCTCGTGGAACGCATTGAGCTCCGCCTCATCCTTGAAGAGGGGAAGTCGGAGGCCAAGCGGTCTTAGGAAGACAAGAAATCTACTCAACTCCTTGGCTCACAGAACGACATGGCTACGATCCGACTTGTGTGATATCAGCCACAGGGATAACAGACTTCGCATGACGCTCGTGGAACGCATTGAGCTCCGCCTCATCCTTGAAGAGGGG
>JAZPZN010000116.1:0-3198 GCA_045544715.1 Oscillospiraceae bacterium
GGTCAGGAAATTATATTCGATGAAACACATCACAGCGGAGTATATCAGAGAGTACAGGAAAAAATAGATATAGTGAATGATATCTATGCAAACCCATCAAGATATAATGCAGACGAACTGGAGCATCACACGTCCGTTGCATTAAGAGAACTGGCATTAGAGGAAGTCCGCCGGAAAAAATACCCTCAATATCCCTCTCGGATGAGCTGTCTGTATGTGTCCAAAACCTTTGAGGAAGCTGAAAATTGGAGCAATTTCTTTGCTCAGATAGGCAGACCTACATACTGTATCGTAAAACTTGAGGTAAGGGGAAATTGCTTCACAGGCGACGCTACAAAGTGCTTTGACGGACGGACTGATAAAAAAGAAAATCTACGTCTTGCGGAGGTCTACTGGGAAAACAAAGCCGATATTTCAAACGAACGACCTATCCATGAAATGTTAGTTGACGGACATATTACCGTTGTTGAGATCGTAAAAGAAATAAACGCAAATATACTCGTAACGAAAGATAAACCGAACGAAACAGATCTCATAAAAGGAATAAAACAAGAGGAGATCGATTTCCCCAAGCGTTTTGCCTCATACGAAGAAAAGGAATACGGAATCCTTTTCTATATGGCTGACAACAAGGATTCTTATGACGGAAACCACGCCTGCATTTACCCTAACAAAATTATTGATCTTGGTGCAGTTCTTGATGATATTACAGAGTTCTACAACAGGCTCGGAACAAATGCGTCGATATATCATCCTTTTGAAAAGGACTACTTCAAAGATAACCTTGAAACGCTGAAGGCTCACGGCTATTCCTACACCGCCGAGGACGACCACAGGGTAATGCTCCTGACAGCGGAGAACAGCATCGTTTCTCTCAAGCGACTGGATATCCGTGTTCTGAACGAGTGGGACGAGCGTGTCGCATCAGATATTCTTATCCCAAGCGGCGAGCCGTGGGAGATAGAGGTCACCAAAAAACGCACCGAACAGGACGGAACTTATCTTTTTATTGGTTATCTTGACGGCAAGGCGGTGGTGTATTCGGATATTCACAAGTCGGAGCACGGCAACACCCGTTTTGATTACATCGTTACCGCAAAGGAGCACCGTGGAAACGGCTATGCAAGCGAGCTGTTAAGCTTTATGGTGGAATACTGCAAGGAGAACGAATTTCCTATGTGCTGGCAGTGGGCGGGACCGTCTGAACATATCTGTTACAGAGCGGGATTTCGTGAAACATTCACAATGGAAGCAGGCTTTGCATCAAAAGCATAGCTTGATATATACAAAAGAAAGGACTGATCAAAATGAAGGAGAAAAAAGAAAGCAAAGTCCGCATATTTGCCAACAACTTCTATGCACTGAAGACAGTATGGCAGATAAGCAAACGTCAGGTAATTCATCTGGCGGTGGGCAATATCATCCACTATGTGGAATGGATATTTATGAGCATATTCTTCCTGCGCTACGTTATCGGTGCGATAGAAAGAGAAGCACCCTTTGAGGAGATAATGCTGTTCATAGGTATCTGCTTTGCGGTGTGCTGTTCCATTGCGATATATTCGAGCTATCGCAAGGCGGTAGTCTACCGCTGCACGGAGAACAAGGTCTACCGCTGTCTGTACAGAAAGCTTTATGCCAAGGCGAGAAATGTGGAGCTTCGCTGCTTCGAGGACGCAGATTTTTACAACAAGTATACTATGGCACTGGAAAATTCCGCAGATAAGATGATATCCTCGATAAGAATGTTGTTCGAGGTGCTTTTCGGTGCAGTAGCGGCACTAGCGGCTTTCTGGTCGATGTTTACAATAGACCCGTGGTCGGTGCTGTTCGTAATTTCGCCCATTATCGGAAACTTCGTTTTCGGTCGGCTTATGAATAAGATTTGGGGCGGCAGATATGTCGATACCGTCAAGAATAACCGTATCTCAGAGTATGTGAACCGTGTTATGCACCTTGCTGAATACGCTAAGGAGATACGCTACTCCAGCATTCACGAACTTATGATGAGCCGCTACAACAAGGCGATGGACGGAAATGTAAAGGTCGCTGACAAGTACGCAAAAAAAGCCATCGTCTACAACTGGGCGCAGAACGTTACCACATTCGCCCTTGTTTTCGAGGGAATAATGATTTATTCAGCTTACCGCACTATCGTTTCGCAGACGATGGATCTTGCGGAGCTTGCTATCATGTTCTCGGCTATGAATACATCCTCGTGGATGCTGTTCTGTATGTTCAATAACATTACCGAGGCTATGAAGAACGGTCAGTTCCTAGAGTATTTCCGCACCTTTATGGAGTACAAGGAGAAGATTCCCGAGGATCAGGACGGCATCACCCCTGAAAAGATACGCTCCATCGAGTTCAGAAATGTTTGCTTTGAATATAAAGAAAATGAGCCTGTTATCAATAATCTCAGCTTTAAGATTGAGGGCGATAAGGTTTGTGCTCTGGTAGGTCACAACGGCGCGGGAAAGTCAACTATTATCAAGCTACTGTTCCGACTTTACGACCCCACAAGCGGTGAAATTCTCGTGAACGGAATCAACATCAAGGAGTACAACCTCAAAGCCTATCGCAAGCAGTTCTCTGCGGCATTTCAAGATTATAAGGTCATGGCTATGTCGGTGAGAGATAACGTGCTTATGGGCGAGAGTTTCGACAACCCCGATGAAACAGCCGAGCGTGCGCTTAAATGTGCGGGAGTATGGGACAAGGTTTCGAGCCTCTCAAATGGAATGAACACCATCATGACAAAGGAATTCGACAATGACGGCGCTGTGCTTTCGGGCGGCGAACAGCAGAAGATAGTCGTTGCGAGAGCCTTTGCACAGCAGGCTTCCGTCAAGGTCTTTGACGAGCCGTCATCTGCCCTCGACCCTATTGCCGAATACGATTTATACAAGGGGATTATGGACGAAAGCAAGGGACACATCACGCTGTTTATTTCCCACCGTCTGTCCTCTGTAAAGGACGCAGACGAGGTATTCATGCTTGAAAACGGCGCAGTAATCGAACAGGGCACTCACCGTCAGCTTATGGATATGGGCGGAAAATATTGCGAGATGTTCACAAAGCAGGCACAGAATTAGCTTGCCGATGAAACTTACAGAGAGGGGGTTACAGTATGAAAAAATTCATAAAGCTGTTAGCTGACAATCTGTGGCTGGTCAAGATATGCTACAAAGCCGCTCC
>JAZPZN010000117.1:0-21316 GCA_045544715.1 Oscillospiraceae bacterium
ATTGCAACTTTAACTGCCATTGGAATATTCCTCCTGAATTTTATTGGATACGGGAGCGACCCGCACCCTTATTTTTGATATTAATCATATCGTATTTATTATACTAAAAATTTCAAATTTAATCAAGATGTTTGTCTAAAAATTATCATACAAGTTAGTAAAAATTATATCAACTTTTTTGTGCACTTCTCACAATTCAAAATTATCAGTTTGCTATTTGCAACATATTATGATAAACTAGATATAGAATTTCATTTATTTAAAGGGGTAGATATTGTGCTTAAAAAGATTTTGGATCAATCAACCTGCGGAAACTGCCGTGTGTGCTGTGTATTTGACAAAAGCGATGTTTGGGAGCTGCCGTTGCTGACATCAAACGATCTGATTTATGCTAAAGCTCACTACAATGGAGAGTTCATCAAACGTGGCGACTGTAGCTATGTTTTCGATGTAGAATTTAAGGAAAACGGACTGGCCTACTGTCCTATGCTGACAGAAAAAGGATGCATTCTGGGTGAAAACAAGCCCTTTGATTGTAAGATATGGCCTTTCAGAGTGAACAACCTCAAAGGAACCCTTGTTATCACGCTCTCACCCGTCTGCAGATCGGTTTCTTCACTGCCACTGAACAAGATTTCGGATTTTGTGAATAACGATGGCTTCGCAGATATGCTTTTCGCTGAGGCATCTAAAAACCCCGATATGATCAAGCCATATATCAGTGGCTATCCGATACTTGCTGCTAAATCATAATATGTACCGCAGACTTAACATTATCCTGAAATGTTAAGTAATATTAACATCAATGTCAAGAATGTTTGCTTGAATTAACATTATCAGCATGGTAAAATAACATCAAGAGGTGAACGTAATGAATTACCAATTCAACAACCTTAAACTGTTCAGGAAAAACAACGGCTACACGCAGGAGGACGTTGCCGAAAAGCTTGGAGTATCCCGTCAGACCGTTGCAAAATGGGAACGAGGCGAGGCTCAGCCCGACCTTGATAACTGTATTGCCCTTGCAGACCTGTACGAGACCACAGTGGATTCACTTGTACGAGATCTCGAAAAGGATGCTGCCAAAGATGACGGCGAGGGTAAATATATCTTCGGTGTGACGATCGTTAACGCAAAAGGACAAATAACACTCCCAAAAAAGGCAAGAGAGATATTCGGTTTGAAGCCAGGTACTGCTCTCCTGCTGCTTGGCGATGAAAAACGTGGCATTGCCCTTGTAAAAATGGGGCTAGATCCGAACAAACAAACTGATTAAGAGGTGCATTATGAAAGCAATTGAAGCTGTCGGTCTTACAAAAAAATACAAAACAAAGACCGCTGTAAATTCACTCGATCTATCCGTTGAGGAAGGCGAGCTGTTCTCCCTGTTGGGCGTAAATGGCGCAGGAAAAACAACAACTATCCGTATGATGACCTGTCTTTCAACTCCTACAGATGGCAGTGTTAAAGTGTTCGGTCACGACACTCAGACAGAAACTGCAAAGGTAAAGCCACTTATCGGCATCTCTCCGCAGGATACCGCCATTGCAGAGAACCTCACTATACAAGAAAACCTCGTCATGATGACAAAGATTTTCGGCTTTGACAAGGAGAAATGCTCCGCAAAGACCGAGGAGATGATCGAGCTTTTCAATATGGAGGAGGTGCGCAATTCTCGTGCAAAGACCCTCTCGGGTGGATGGAAGCGCAAGCTGTCGATAGCAATGGCACTTATCACCGAGCCTAAGATACTCTTCCTCGATGAGCCTACTCTTGGATTAGACGTTCTTGCCCGCAGAGAGCTGTGGAGAGCCATCGAGAAGCTCAAAGGCAAGATAACCATCATACTTACTACCCACTATATGGAAGAAGCTGAAGCCCTCTCCGACCGTATCGCTATAATGCTCAACGGAAAGCTGTATGCAATAGGAACACTTGCCGAGCTTGAAAAGATAAGCGGTGAAACGGGGCTTGAAGCAACATTTGTAAAGATCGCCGACATGGCAGAAAGGGGAGAGATATAAATGAGCCGCACTCTTGCTTTTGCAGAAAGAAATCTCAAGGAACTGCTGCGTGATCCGCTAAGCTACATATTCTGTCTTGGCTTTCCGCTCATAATGATGATGGTAATGACCGTTGTTAACGAAAGCATCCCTCCCGAAGCTGGAATGGTGATATTCCGCATTGACTACCTCACAGGAGGTATTGCGGTGTTCGGACTGTCATTCGTGATGTTGTTCACCTGCCTTAACATATCAAAGGATCGCTCAGGAGCATTCCTTACAAGGCTGTATGCCTCTCCCCTGCGTCCCGTTGATTTTATAATGGGATACATCCTCCCCGTACTGGTACTGTCAGCTTTACAGCTTGTCATCACATTTGCAGCCGGATTTGTTGTATCACTCATAACCGAAGTGGAGATCAATATACTCGGTGCATTGCTAGCTGCTTTCAGCCTGTTACCATCAGCACTTTATTTCATTGGATTTGGTCTGTTGTTTGGTACGATTTTCAGCGAAAAGGCAGCCCCCGGTCTTTGCTCGATAATCATCTCACTGGCTTCTTTTTTAGGATGTGTGTGGTTCGACGCTGAAAGCCTCGGCGGAATAATGTTTGATATCTGCAAAGTTCTGCCCTTCTACCACAGCACCGCAGCAGCCAGAAATGCAACAATGCTTGAGTTTGGGAACTTTGGTTTACACATGCTGATAAGCTCCGCCTATGCGTTGGTCATATTGGTAATATCTATACTGATGTTCAGACGCAAAATGAAGGCTGATATATCTTAATAGCAAACCGCAGCGATCAACAGAACGCTGCGGTTTTTATATATTTATCCTATTGCTGTTATAGAATAAGTGAATGCCTTTTCCTCGCCTGCTGCGAGCATCTCGATACCTCTCTTATGAGCGAATACACCATCGCAGTCATCGAAATCCGCAGAGCCGCACCATGGCTCGATGCAAAGGAAGGGAGCATCCTTGGCCTGCCACACTCCGAGAGATGTGAAATCAGGATAGTCCACACGAACACCCTTGTTCAACGGATTGAGGAGCTGCACCGAGCGTGAGCGTATCTTATCAAAATAGCACACATCATCATAGAAGAGCTCATGGCTGAGAGGGAGCACATTATCTCCGTCGAGCACTGTCTTACGAGTGTTCTCCTCATGTAATCCGGTTTCAAGATTATATATCGGCACCTCCGCATTTTCAAGCTTTGAAAACTCAAGGCGATAGTCCTCAAATCTTCCGTCACAGGCAAAAGCAGGATGCGCACCGATGCAGAAAGGCATCTCCCTGTCACTGTTGTTCTTTACACGATATGTTATAGTTATACCATCGGATTTAAGCGTATAACGCACCGTAAACTTGAAATCAAACGGATACATAGCTTTTGTATAGTCGCTCTGCTCCAATGTAAAAACTGCACTTGTACAATCTTCGGGAGTGCCGTTTACAGCTTCGCCCGCAAGCTCAAGATCCCTTGCAAAGCCGTGCTTTGATATACTGTATTCCTCGCCATGGATAACAGTCTTGCCCTCCTTGAGCGTACCTATCATCGGGAACAACAGCGGAGATGTCTTTCCCCAGAATGTGGGGTCGGCACGCCACATAAGCTCATGTCCCTTGTAGGTAAGGGATTTCAGCTCTGCACCCTTTGAGATGATCTTTGCGGTAATGTCACCGCTTTTGAGATTAAATTCCATGTTCATTCTCCTGTTTCTCTGTTTTGAGCGTTCATTGATCTTTAATACTTAGGTTTTTCATTCTTCTTTTTTCGGAGCGCACGCAGCCATATAAACACGCACACAACCAAAGCCAGAACCAGTATCACTCTTATCACCATGTTAAAGGTGCTGTAACCAACCGCAGTAACCGCATATAGCCTGCCGAATGCATCACGAAAATACATCGTGCCATTGTCGGACACGCTTATCTCTCCGTCACTGAAATCATCAAGCACCGCAAGCTTTGAAAGCTGTGGTTCTTCAAGGTCATCGATATCGTAGATGCTGTAGAGCGACCACCTTTCGTTCTCAGGGAACACGATATACACTCTGGAGCCATTGCCCAGAGTAACGACAGGATCGGTGCTGCCTGCCATATAGTCGTAGCTTCGCATTACCTCCATGTTAAGGTCATCGAGTATATGAAATCCCGTTTCACTGCCCACATAGAGCCTGCCATTCCACGAAAGGGGCTCAGTAGGATTTCCTCCTACCTCGCATTTTGTGAGGGTGTCCGCCTCCATCGTGCCGTCATCATTTAAGCGAAGCTTTACAGCATTTCCATCTGCGGTGGTGAGAAATACCGCATACCTGCCTGCAAACGGAGCACCGCATACATCTTCACCGATATCTATAACGCTGAAGCCATCTTCCTTGTAATGATGGCTGATAAGTCTGCCGCCCTCCTCAGAAAACAATACATAATCGCCGTATTTTGTCATATTGCCAAGAGCACCATTGCTGCTGTATTCCCACACAACAGTCATTCCGTTATTGATATCAGCACAGATATAAGTCTCAGTGCCGCCACTCTCGCAACTAGCATACAAAAGCCCGTCAACGAGCGCACAGTCGCCGCTTACCTCGCCCTCGATATCAAGAGTCTGCGTCACTGTCATAGTGCCGGTATTTATTACGGCTATGCTGCTTTTTAGGGGCTGTATCAGCGTATTGCCGATGATCGCTCCCGAATACTCAGTACTGATGCTTTCGGGAAGTGTGAGCTCCGCAGCAAGGGAGCCATCCTCCTCATTCAGCTTCAGCACACGGCTGTCGGCAGGCAGATACACAAATGCGCCTTCAGCAAGAGGAACTCCCACATCCTCTGATTTTTCCGTGCTCCAGCTCACTGCAGTGTATTTTGAATCGTATGCGGTCTTTACTGTGTGAACCCTTTCGCCCTCACAATTGAAACCGCTGCTGTCGGCAAAAGCCGTCACCGACAACAGCGAAGCCGCCATTAAAATGGATATTAGCTTTTTCGTATTATCACTCCTTGGGGTCGATACCGATAACTGAATTATCGGTAAATGCGTAGATATAGATTTCCTTGACAGGCTTGCCCGTTATTTCAAGCAGAACATCGTTGTACATCCTGAGCTGCTTTTTATAAGACTCCAGCTCTTTCTTCAAACTTTCGGGAGAATCAGACTTGTAATCGACAAGAACTACACCGTCATCTTCGACAAAATATAGGTCGATGCGTCCCTGCAAAAAAACATCTGCATTCTCTTTATCTGAAGCAAGCCCAAGCTCAGATGTAGATACCTGCGTAAAGAAATCCTTTTCTCTCTGCAGGTTTTTTCGGTCTTTGCGGTATGCTTCTACAGCACGTCTGCAAAGCTCACTCCTGAGAAATGCTTCAAACTTGTCGGTATGCTCAGACAAAAAGTCGTATTCCTTATCTGTAATGTGAGCCTCGTCATGAAGCTTGTCAATATTGAACGCTGCATCCTCCGGTGCACTGTCAAAGGGGATGAACTGCATGGCATGGTGATAAGCATCGCCTATCTCCTTGCCAGTATAGCTGCCCTGCGATACAAACTCGGGCCTGCCGATGTACACTCTTTCCGCTGCACTTGCAACAGCGAGAGAACCACTTTCGATCATGTGAGCGACCTCTGTCACACTGTAGCGGCTACGTGTGGCAGTCGCTAGCTCATCATCGTATCTGCGGCAGATGTTTTCTGCAATAAGCTTTGCACGCTCCACATCCGCAGGTGGTAACGGGAGATAGCATTTTTCACTGCGTGGACTGATGTGAGACTCAAACTTCTCGTTTGTTTCCTCTGCCTCTGTCGTAGCATTGCGCTCCGCTTCATCCGCTTTATCTTTTGAGCTCTCCAGTTTGTCATCGAAGCATATCGAAGCCCTCGCAGAGCTGCATTGGATGTTTATAGGCAGCTCACCCTTGCTCACCTTGATATTCTCTGCCCTCAGTAGCGGATACATCAGCCAATATATAGCAGCATTCGCCTGCAACACAGCTGACGGATCAAGATTGTTAAGCTTGCTTGCATTGGAATTAAGTGCCGACTTTGATATCGTGGCTGTCATTATCAGCTTTTCACGGGCACGGGTCATGGCAACGTAAAGCAGACGAAGCTCTTCACCAATCTGTTCAACATCATTCTGTGCCTGTATTGCCGTATATAAGATAGTATCCAGCAACGTGCGATTGTCGTCATCCAGATTTTTAACTGCCAATCCCAGTTCACGATTGAATGCATAAGGATTGCGGCTATCGAAATTGTTGAAGGATTCGCCAAGCTGTGCCATGAAAACTACAGGCATCTCCAGACCTTTGGATGCGTGTATAGTCATTATCCTCACTGCGTTGCTACCCGAGTTTACAGATGCCTCTACAAAGGTGTTGCGATCCTTCAGCTTTATCGCACTGTCGGTGTAGCGCAGGAAGTCACCCAGCATACCTCCTCCCGAGGATTCAAAGCCAGCCACATATTTGATCAACATACGCATATTTGCAAGCTTTTTAGGGCTGTTGTCAAATATGCTGACGATAGACAGCATATCTGTATCATCGTATAGCTTTCTTACCAATCGCTCAACAGAGTTGTTAGACTTGTAGGAACGGAACATACCGAGTCTGTCAACAAAGCGCTTGCATATCGGGTCGCCCTGTTCTCTTACAGCACCGTTTCTCTCAAGCAGAAGATAAAAATTCCTTAATGCAGTAAGTCGTATAAAGCAATCCTCACTGCCCCTGTTATACTTGTAAAAATCGCTGAAAAACTGCAGCAGCGAATCCTCATAGCTACGTGCGACAGATGCAATGCGGCTATCATCAAGCTTTTCACCATTTTCATCAAAGATGCTGAATATAAAGCTGTTTATTCTATCCTCCGCCGAAACATAATCTTCATCATCCTTATGCTCAGCTTTGTAGGTATCAAAAGGCTTTGATGCCGCCGTTATTGCGGAATAAAAAGGCCTGTAGGTAGTAAACAGCTGTCTCAGGAATATATCATGCTCTGCTGTAAGCTTCAGCTTTGAAAGATCGAATCCTATAAGTCCCAGCTTTATTTTAGATACCATATCCACATCCATACAATAGAGGGGCGACATCATGACTGTCACCATCTCCTTGTCACGCATAGGATTATCGATGATCTTGAGATAGTTTAATACAAGCTTTATCTCCTCTGTTTCAAGGAAGGTATCGCCAATGCAGGAATCAACGGGGATACCCATATCCTCAAGTATCCTCTTGATCTTAGCAATATGCTTCTTCGTGCGTACAAGTATACCGATATCGCTAAATGTGCAATAGTCGGGAACGAGCCTGTCACCCTCCCTGCGGCTTACCAAAAAGCCGCCTTTGATAAGTTCCTTGATCCGTTTGCCGATGAATTTTGCCTCATGCTCCACATGATCCTTGCTTTTCGGCGTAAGAACGTGCAGCTCTGTATCATACAGCGCATCTACCTGTTCGCTTGCAGCGTCAGTTTCCTCAACATCCTCCTGCGGCTGAGCATCAAACGAAATGCCAAGTCTTTCAGCAATAGCAGCGTTAGCCTGCAGGGTATAGCTCTTATTGCCATATTTCAGTGCAACTTCATCGGTGTAATCAACATCGCCATACTGTTTAGACATAAGGGTCTTGAAAACTGCATTGACGCTTTCTATAACATTGCTGCGGCTGCGATAGTTCTCACTAAGCGTTATGCGCTTGAAATCGGGATCCTCGCATAGCGCAGCCATGATAGTGGGATTTCCGCCTCTGAAAGCATAGATAGACTGCTTTACATCACCCACTACGAACAGAGAACAGCTGCTGTCCTCGCCCGTAAGCTGTTCAAAAATAGCATATTGAGTATCATTCGTATCCTGAAACTCGTCGATGATGATGATATCATATCGTGACATAAGGCTCTTTCTGAGAGGACTGTCTGCTTTTCTCAGTTCATTGAGCAATTTATGCTCACACTCAGAGAAATCTATGCAGCCCTTTTCAGCCTTCAACGCACTGTACTGCTCATCACACAGCTTCAGCAACTTGATAAGTGCACTCAATATCACATTGTGGACAGCAAGCTCCTTTTCTATATCTTCGCTCTTGGGAAGGCAGTTCGGCAGCTGCTTGATCTCAGAATTCGCTTTATCTCTGACATCGTGCAGCTTCTGCACCAGATCTGCTGTCTTTTTGGTGTTAGTCTCAATGCTGACACTTTCAAAGTTTAATCCATTGCTGCTCTCAGTAATAATGGCACTGAGCAGTTCATTATGATCCATGCCGCTGAGATATGCAGCCTTCACTCTATCAATTAGATCAATGAGCAGCTTTTCATCCTTGTCAAATGCCGCAACAATCTCATCAATAATGTGCTTATCGCTTTCTTTTACCTTTGTACCGGCAACAGAAGTTCGCTTTTTGCAAAGATCTGCATCGATATCGTTGATAACACTGTTTACAACACCAACAAATAACGCACATATCAGCATATCCTGCTTTTGCGGATCAAGACTGCTGTCAAGCCATTGCCGATTATCCTTCAGCGAAGAGATACGATTGTATATGTCATTCAGAGCTGTATGCAGAGCTTCATCATCCCTGTAAGAAAACAGTCTGAAAAGCATATCACGCTCATCATCGGAGAATAATGGGTCACCATTTTCATCATGATACTCTTTATTATAGAATATCTCCAACGCATTGTCAATAGCCTCTGAAAGAAGCAGCTTTACCTTTGCGTCCTCTAACAGCGTAAAATTTGCAGGCAGATCGAACAGCTGTATATTCTCCTTCAGTACATCAAGGCAGAATGCATTGATAGTAACTATAGGTGCCCTTCTGAACTTTACAAGCTGCTCTCTGATATACCGCTTTTCGTCAGGATCGGTAGTTTTGGCGGCAATATCAGACAAAGCCTTGTTCATCCTTACACGAAGCTCGGCTGCCGCATTGCGGGTGAACGTCATTATCGCAATACGCTCAGCGGAGAACTGAAGCTGACGATTACCAACAAGATATGCCACCTTTTTGGCAAGTGTGGTAGTCTTACCTGCACCTGCGCCTGCATCAACTACCGCATTCTGTGATATTTCCAGCTCTGCAGCTATCTCCTGAGGGCCTTTTTCGACGATATCTTGTATTATATCATCGCTATTTTCAACAATCTCTGTGGTCTTGATATCAGTTTCCATTGCTATCCCCCTTGTCAGCTGCTACAGTTGCATCCCCCTTCTTCTGCTTTTTGGCAGAGGGCTTTTTCACTGTCAGCTCGTTATACTGCTGGCAATCATTGCCGCAGATATCCTTAAAATCGCAATATTCACATGGCATATCGCCGTTGAACGCTAGCGGAATCGCATCTATCCGTCCATCGAACAGTGCTTTCAGTGAATTCTCATTAGATGTTATGCAATCTGCTTTCAACTGCTCAAATCTCTCCTCACTGATAATGGCATTGTTTTTATCAATGAACTTTGCCGAGTCTTCAACATCAAACGCAGTACTCATACCCTCTATGTAGCTATCAAGATCAGCCTCCGGCGCACTGCAGTCACCGTATCTCACATATAATCCTTTAGGAGAATGCTCAGTCGCAATGCGGCTTGCAAGCCTTTCACTGCCATCGCCCGCCTTCGCATTAGTAACTCCCGACGGAATATAGCACACACCGCCTGCCTTGATCTTTGCAGCACCATCTTCATTAGTGTCCTGCGCATCACACAGCGCAATAAGATAATTGAGCATCTGTGTGCTCTGTCCGTACTTGATCTCCTCGCCGTAGATGCCTTTTCTGCCCGTCTTATATGCGCTGCCTGTCTTATAGTCAACAATGCGCAGATACCTTGTGCCACTGTCCTTATCATCAAGTATATCAACACGGTCGGCCGTACCGGTGATAAGTATGGTACGCTTATCGTTTACCTTTATCTCCAGTGGCTTTATAGTAATTCCATCTATCTTCTGATCGGTATTCTCACTGTTTATGGGCAGTTCGAAAAACTCTGGCTTGTATTTTGAATGTCTGAATTCCTCACGGAACAATTTCAGCATATCTGTGACAGCGACCGAAAGATTATCAAAGATGTAATTAAAACGGTTGCTCTTGCCGAAATCTCCTAACATCTTGTTGCTCTTGTAATCATTAAGGGCAGCCCTTGCGCTGACTTCAAGCTGCGCATCATCGCTTTCACTGAATTTCTTGCTCTCCGCCTCGGAGCTGAAGCTGTTTTTAAGCACCTCGCAAAGTGCATGGTGTACTGCATTTCCAATCTCGTTGAAGCTGATGTCCTTTGCAAGAGGTTCACTTATCTTCAGACCGTTCTGGCAGAAATACTTAAAACGACAGGCACTCAGCTTCTCCATGTTAGTAGCGGAGATAGTGCTTGTCCTGAAAATGAGGTCAGCAACATTCTTATCCAGCTTATATCCGAAATCCTTGCAACGGCTCTTAACTGCAGCATCAAGCAAAGATGTAAACTCAGTATCCAGCTTATCGGGCTGGGATTCATCGTAGCTTCCATCAGCTATCTTGAGCGCAAGCTGCATATCGGCCTCTCTTCTTGAGCCAGTATGATACAGAGATGCAAAACGCTGCTGCGCCACTCTTCGGCTGCGACAGAAAAATTCATCATCCAGCTCATCAGTGTTCACCTCGCTCACATCATAGATAGCCTTGATATCATTGAACACGGTAGAGGCTGTAACTGCCAGACCAGCTATATCAAGTGCAGGACAACAGAGATACAGCTTTTCACTGGGCAGCGTGAGTGCCCTGTATGCCTGATACTGATTATAAAGATAGCTATCAAAATCATTCTTGCCAAGAGGCATATTTGCCTTTTCGATAAGCTGCAGCAGCTCATAATCCGAGAAAATGCCTCCCGATATCGGCTGGGGCGGGAAAGAATCAAAGCCTGCACCCACTATAAATGCGACCTTGATATCATAAGCCTTTGTACGGGAAATATCACCTGCGATAACAGCATCCAGAACCTGCGGCGGCTTTGCAAGAGGCGTGTTTATACAGATATCTCTGAACAGCTGAAAATACGAGGAGATATCCAGCCTTGTATCCTTGAGATTTGTGTATAGTGACTCGAATATGCTGCGCAGCACGTTCCACTGCATCTGATAAGAAGATATTATCTGCTTTATCGTATTTTCATCGGTGCTGTCAAGTCTGATATACTGACCAGTGATGCTTTTACTGAGATCAAGATCATCCAGCAGATAACTGCACACCAGCTTTGTCATCTCTGCGCCATCCTTGCCCTTCAGCTCTGAGCGAAGCTTGAACAAGCTTTCAACAACACCCTTTCTGATGCGCTCAGCATCCTCAGTGCTAAGGTGCCTGTCGGTGCTCTCGGGAAAGCTTTTTTCAAGATCGGAAGGTTTAAGCCTCCAGACAAACAAAAACTGCTCGAAATGGTTTATATCCTTTTCGCTGAGAAGATTACCATTTATCCTGACAAAGCCTGTCTTTATGTAACTGAGCAGATTTTCAATCGTGAAATTCTGAAGCAGGTCAAGGAGCGATAACACAAGATTTGAAAGCGGCATGTGACGCATACTGTCAGGAATGTCACAGAAAAGCGGGATATCATACTTCTCAAACGCACTCTCTATCGATGTCTTATACTCCGCAGGGGATGGAGTAAGCAGGGCTATTTGATTATATCTGTAGCCACACTCCGTACAGAGTCTTTTTATCTCCGCTGCCGCATAGTCAAGCTCAGTACAGGCATGGTCGGCGTGCACCAATGTAACATTATCACTCGGTGCATCTGCTGGCTCTGACAACTCACCAAAAATGCTGCTGCCGATGCCCGTAATAGTTTCGTCACGGGAAGAGCCAACATTATGCTCACCGCTTATGCTCACTGAGCCTTCGGCCACCTCAGAAAAATGATCTATCTCACTATTGACAGGGATAAAAAACTCTCGCTTATCCTCGCCATATTCAGTGATAAATGCCATAGTCACCTTTTTCGCATCGCTTATGATAACATCAATAAACCTGCGCTGATTTACGGTGAAGGTATCAAAATCCTGCAAAAAAACCTCTGTATCGCTGAAAAAGTGCCTGTCACCTGCCAGCTTTGCCGCCTTTGTAATACTGTCAAGGCGGTCAGAATATCTTGCGCCAAGCAAAGCATCATAGCATGTATAGATGCGGCTGATATCATCAACCTTTGAACAAAGCACCTGATTGAGCCCATTAAGACTATCTTCAAGCACCTCTGGCTGCCTGCTGAACTCCTCCGATGAGTAGCCTGCTGCTTTCAGCATGGTGACAGTGCTGATCATCCTGCCGGGGAAGCCTGGTCTGTCGGCAATATTTTTGAATGCTGTGAGCTCCTCCTTGCAATCCTTTACAGCGCAGAACATCAGAATATTTTTAGTGATATCATCCGCCGGAAGCTTTCCCTTTTCATACTTTTCAAGTATAGTATCGCAAAGCTTTGATATAGTAGTCATCTTTATCTCTGAGAAAAGGAGAGTTTTACCGCTCTCTTTGCAGCGTTGATACAGACGACGTTCAGTTTCAAATTCTGCCTGATCGGGTACGATAAGCATAGCCCTGCCGCCCTTATCCGCTGCAGCAAGCAGCCCGTCGAACACGATATCAGAGATATTGTCAGATGGCTTACCTAATATAAGCTCAAGCTTATTGTTTGACATGGTATACATCCTTTCTTCTAGTCGCTCAGTTTATAAATATAGCTGTTTCCCTGCTTTGAGACCTGCTTCACTATGCCAACTGAACGCAAAACCTCAAGTCTGAGAGAATTTGCTGATTCCTTTGCACACTTGGCAAATTCCTTTTTAGTAAAGCTCTCGGGGAGCCCATTCGGCAGCAACGCAAAATACTCTGAGCGAGTTCCAAGACGCAGCTCTTCTTTTAGCTCAAGCGGAACCTTTTCAATGCGTAGCGTCTTTTTAACAGAGCGTATGCGCATATCAGGCATAACATCTCCACTAAAAAACACCCGCTTTTCTATCTTAAGCTTTGCAAGTATTACTGTCAGATTTTCACTGGGAAGATGAGTCCTGATCGAATATAGCTCTCTGAACACCTTCATATTATTGTTGACTTTTCTGAACGGAGTTTCCTTTACTATCTCCCCTGAGTCGCTGCTGATATATACAGTTCGGCTCTCTGCCTCAACAGGATGCACAACTGTAACATGCACCACATCAGTGAATACCGAAAGCTTCTCCTTAAGCGAATACAACGAACGTGTCTGTATCTCATACACGCCATCCTCACCAACCGCATCAGCAAAAAACCTACCTATTTTGATCTCCTGCTCATCCTCGCAGGGAACATAGTAATTTTTCAACGTTGCATGAATGAGCTTTTCATTCTGCGTACCTACTGATCCATGCATTCCACGTTCTCTGATCATAGCGGCAGACAGCGCATCTGAAAATCGCTTTTTCTCCTCATCGGAATATATATACATCGCAGCAGCTCCTTTCTGCGTTTATTTACACATTATATATTATAGCAGAAATCAGCAATATGTTCAATACCTAAAATGGGACTATTGAAAATAAATGACGCAAAGCCACTTTACTGAAAAACAAAGATCCGCCCTATGGGCGGATCTCGTTATGTTCAAGATAAGTTTGCTTATTGTTTAACTTCTTCCTTTGCGCTCTCAATGGCATTCTCACCCTTCAGCAGATCACGGATCTCAGTAAGGAGAACTACCTGAGGATCGGGAGCAGGAGCAGGCTTAGGCTCTTCCTCCTTCTTTCTCTTGAAAGAAGAGATGACCTTTACAAGGATAAATACAGAGATGGCGATCAGCAGGAAACTGATGATACTCTGAATAAATGCACCATACTTTACAGCGACCTCAGCTGTTGCAACAGTAACACCATCATCTGCAAGAACCTCCTCCTGAAGCACCCACTTCATCTGGGAGAAATCCACCTTGCCGGTGTTCATGCCAAGCAGGGGCATCAGCAGATCGCCCACCAAAGAGTTAACGATAGCTGTAAATGCGCTACCTATGATCAGACCTACCGCCATATCCAGTACGTTACCCTTGGAGATAAAAGCCTTGAACTCCTTAGCAAGCTTAAACTTCTCCTTCTTTTCTTCTGCCATGATATTCACATTCCTTTCATATTTAGCCCGTAAGGGCAGATTGACTTATAGGATCTACATACGATCGCAATCACTTGATCAACATCTCAATCCGTATGCCTTGTATTCACAGGTTGACTTCATGCTGCAATCCTCGCAATTACGGTGCTTACGGTCGAGCTCGCCTCGTGAAAGACCGATAATTCCCACTGTCGTCTTACGTGGGGTAAGCATGTGAGTAGCAGTGCTGCACACGCCTATCTTCCTCACTGCATCAACCGAGGCAATAAGCATTGCGGAAGTCTCTATCGGAAAATCTCCGTAGCCAGTACCAAAGCACCATGTGGTAGAATAGCCAACCATAGTTTCCTTGATGCTGCGGCGTGCAAGCTCAGATACCTGTTCTACCATTGCATTTGCAAGAGCATCAGTGATCACTGCCTTCATAGAATCACTGACATCCAGCTTCTTGAGATATCTATCCACATCAGAGGACAGTGTGCAGCATATTACCGCTGCCTTATCGCAACCCTTCAGATGCTCTGCAATATCCTGACCCTCAAGGTCAAAGTCACACTCTGCAAAATACATGCTGCCATCGACCCGCACAAGATTAAACACCCTCCATACGAACTGAGGACGTGCGATCTTAAGCAGCTCCTTTTCACACTCATCGATAACAGCTGAAATACGCACATCAGGCTCCTCTTTATAGCCCATATACCGTAGTGCCTCGGCCCGATTTATCTGGGTTATCTCGCAAATCATATATGTATCACTCTTTCTACGCTTTCGCTGATTTTTTTCGCAATATAGGGATTGTTCATAGTGTAAAGGTGAATGCCATCAACACCCTGCGCCACAAGATCAACTATCTGGTCAACTGCATAAGCGATACCGGCATCACGCATAGCCTCAGGATTGTGCTCGTAACGCTGTATCATCTTGGTGAACTTAGGAGGCAGACTTGCTCCGCACATCGTCACCATACGCTTTATCTGCGCCGCATTGACACAAGGCATGATTCCCGCCTCTATTGGCACATTGATACCAGCTATCCTCGCTTTTTCAAGAAAATCGAAGAAATGATCGTTATCGAAAAACAGCTGAGATATCAAATGATCTGCACCTGCATCTACCTTAATTTTCAGATTGCGGATATCCTCAACCATATCTTTGGCTTCAAAATGCACCTCAGGATAGCAAGCACCCGAAAAGCTGAGATCACTGCGTTCCTTCATATAAGAGATAAGATCACTTGCATGAAGGAAATCCTTCTTTGGTGGAATATCTGGGTTGATATCGCCTCTCAAAGCCAGAACATTCTCGATGCCGTGGGATTCAAAATCCGCTATTATACGATCGATATCCTCAAAGGTAGAGTTTACACAGGTGAGATGCGCAATGCTCTCAGTGTGATACTTTTCTTTGATAAGCGTGACAAGCTCTCTGGTAGAGCAGCCTGCCGCCGTACCGCCTGCGCCATAAGTAACGCTGATAAAATCAGGATGCAGATCACTAAGAGCTTCTAATGTGGAATAGACAGTGTCTATAGAGCCATCCTTCTTCGGAGGAAATATCTCAAAGGAGAATACCGTCCTGCCATCCTTGAACAATTCGGGAATTTTCATATTTTTTCACCTTATTTCTGTTCCAAAGCGGCTTTTACCGCCTTTGCAAGCTGATCGGGACATGAGGAAGGACGCATTCCACAGCGGATGCCCTCAAGCTTTTTTATTACATCCTCGGCAGGCATACCCTCGACGAGGGAGCAGATACCCTTGAGGTTGCCGTTGCAACCGCCATCAACAGTGAGATTTTTAACAATGCCATCCTCTATCTCAAAACGCATCCGCTGGGAGCATACGCCCTTTGGTCTGTAGTCGTAGGTCATAGCTCCTCCTTAACCCTGCGAGCGTGTCCACTCAGCCGCAACAGCATCTGCCACCGCCTGAGCCACGTTCTTATCCAGTGCACTGGGGATGATGTAATCCACCGAAAGCTTGTCCTCGGAGATATAGCCTGCGATAGCATACGCCGCAGCAAGCTTCATCTCCTCGGTGATAGCCTTTGCTCGTACGCTAAGCGCACCCTTGAACACTCCTGGGAATACCAGCACATTGTTTATCTGATTGGGATAGTCGCTTCTGCCAGTGCCGATGATGTAAGCACCAGCCGCCTTTGCAGCATCGTAGGTTATCTCGGGGTCGGGATTAGCCATCGGGAAAAGAATAGGCTTGTCTGCCATGCTTTGTACCATCTCAGCGGATACAAGGTTTGGTTTGGAAACACCTACGAACACATCTGCACCCTTGAGCGCATCAGCAAGAGTTCCCTTAATGTTATTCTTGTTGGAGATCTGCGCCATTTCAGCATGGGCAGGATTTTCATAGCTGTCGTCACGGTTGAGGATACCGCAGAGATCCACCATGATGAGGTTGCCTACACCAAGCTTTAACAGGAACTTGCCAATAGCTATTCCTGCTGAGCCTGCGCCGTTGATAACAACAGTGATATCCTCAGGCTTCTTTCCTGCAAGTTTTACAGCATTAAGCATGGCTGCACCTACTACTATCGCAGTGCCGTGCTGATCATCATGGAACACGGGAATATCAAGGCGCTCCTTCAGCTTTGCCTCTATCTCGAAGCAACGGGGGGCGGAAATATCCTCCAGATTGATACCACCGAAGCTATCGGAAATAAGCTCAATAGTACGAACTATCTCATCGGGATCCTTAGACTTGATGCAAAGCGGGAACGCATCTACATCTGCAAACTCCTTAAAAAGACAGCATTTGCCCTCCATAACGGGCATACCAGCCAATCCACCAATATCACCGAGACCAAGCACCGCAGTGCCATCAGTGATGACTGCAACAAGGTTATTGCGACGTGTAAGCTTATAGGAAAGCTCGGGATCCTTTGCTATCTCAAGGCAGGGCTGCGCAACTCCGGGAGTATATGCAAGAGAAAGATCCTCACGACTCTCAATCTTCGCACGGGAAACTACCTCCAGCTTGCCCTGCCACTCATAATGCTTCTGAAGTGCCTGCTGTTTAATGTCCATTTTCTTCAATCCTTTATCTATATTTTAAAACGCACATACGCCCTTTTTATTGGGGCGTGTGCTGAATTTATATCGTGGGTATAAAATCAAGAATACGCTTAAGCGAATCCTCAGGGGTGAAATTCGAGCCTATCTGAATAGGATAGTGATTATAGAATCCATGGAAATCCGAGCCACCTGTAACAATAAGATCATTTTTCGCCGCTATCTCACGCATCTGATCACGCTGCGTCTCGGTACTGTTGCTGTGATATATCTCTACACCGTCAAGCTCGTGCTTTTCAGAGAGCTCCTCCAGCAGTGCCATACTGTCATATACAGTAGGATGCGCCATCACAGAAAGGCCACCGCTTGCCTTTATCATCTTCAACACAAAATGCACATCCGGATAAAAATCCGCTTCCTTACGGACTTCCTCAGCGCAGAGACCATCGTTAACGTTAAAGATAGACTCATATACATCACCGTAAAGCTCAGTGGTATAACCATAATCCATCAATGCATGCATGATATGACACTTATAGATCGCTTTGCTACCTGCAGAGTATCGCAGAATGCTCTCCAACGTGATGGGATATTTTGCAACGACCTTTGTTGCCATAGTCTTGCCAAGCTGCATCCTGCCCTCGGAGGTGCGGTAGCAGATACCCTCCAACCTGTCGGGACGCTCAGGGCGATAGCAGAGGATATGTACCTTTCTGCCCCTCTCCTTGTCAAATGCGGAAAGCTCCGCTGCGGGAATAATGTTAACATTGTATCTCTTACCTAATACAGCAGAGCGTGATATAGACGCAAAGCTGTCATGATCGGTTATTGCGAGATAACGCACATCGTCACGGTCAGCCTGACGGATAACATCGGAGATACCGAGCGAACCGTCGGATACAGTGGTATGACAGTGTAAATCAGCTTTCATAAATTCACCTCAAGGAATGCGGGCGGGCAGCCCTGAAAAATCGCTAAAGTGGCACCAAGAGAATGCCCGACCGGATTTTTTCATATAGACATTATATATTATACTATATTTTCGGCAATAATGCAAGGGTTTTTGTCGATTTTTTGACAAAATGTCAAATATAAAATAACTTATCACCACCAAAAAACACGATAAAACATCGACTATTATCGTATATTATAACGTTGACAACAATGATGTAATGTGCTAAAATATCATTGTGAGATATTATATGCAGTATCTCACATAGATAAAGAAAGGTGACAAATATCATGAAATTGAACGGATCAGATATCATCATTGAATGTTTGCTTGAGCAAGGTGCAGATACCGTTTTCGGTTATCCAGGAGGCGCTGTACTTAACATCTACGACAGCCTATATAAATACAGTGATAAGATCAGACACGTCATTACATCACACGAGCAGGGGGCATGCCATGCAGCTGACGGTTATGCACGCTCCACGGGAAAAACTGGTGTTGTTATTGCCACATCGGGCCCTGGTGCCACTAATCTTGTTACAGGTATAGCTACAGCATATATGGACAGTGTTCCTCTGGTGGCTATCACCGGCAATGTCTCCCGCAATCTCCTCGGTCTTGATAGCTTTCAAGAGGTGGATATCACCGGAATAACCATGCCTGTAACAAAACACAATTTCATCGTTCAGAATGTGGAGGAGCTTGCAGATACCCTCCGTCTTGCATTCAAGATCGCTTCAACAGGAAGAAAAGGCCCTGTCCTGGTGGATATTCCCAAAGATATTACAGCTGCTGTAACAGAATACACCCATATTACAGCCGAAAAAAGCAACCCCTCAGCAGACCTCTGCCTTTCCGAGATCGACAATGCAGCTGAGCTCATCATAAATTCAAAAAAGCCGTACATATACGCAGGCGGAGGTGTTATATCCTCCGATGCATCGGAAGAACTCGAAAAGTTTGCCGAGCTGGTCGATGCCCCTGTTTCCTGCTCTCTGATGGGTCAGGGAGCTATTGATGAGACCGACAGCCGCTACATCGGTATGCTTGGTATGCACGGCACTGTAAAAGCTGCTTACGCACTCAATCACTGCGATCTGTTCATCGGTATAGGCACTCGTTTTTCCGACAGAGTTACAGGCGATACCAGCGTTTTCGGAAAGAATGCTAAAATTATTCACATCGATATCGACCCTGCCGAATTCAATAAAAATATAGATGTTTTCAGCACTGTAAGCGGAGATATCAAAAAGGTGCTCTCAACGCTCAACGAGAAGCTCTCACAACAGAACCACGCTGAATGGTGTAGAGAAATAATCGAAGGCGACTTCAGCGAACCAAAGCAGACAGGCACTGACGTTCTTCCCGTAACACCTCAGGCAGTTATAGAAAAGCTTGACGAGCTTACAAACGGCGATGCAATCATCACGACTGAGGTAGGGCAGAATCAGATGTGGGCAGCGCAATACTACAAAAACCGCAAGCCACGCAGCTTCATTTCCTCAGGCGGTCTGGGTACGATGGGCTTCGGTCTCGGTGCATCCATCGGTGCAAAGGTGGGCAATCCGAACAGGACAGTTGTAAACATCGCAGGAGATGGTAGCTTCGCCATGAACCTTAATGAGCTCATCACTGCATCTGCCCATAACATAAACATCTTCCAGCTTGTGATCAACAATCATGTACTTGGAATGGTGCGCCAGTGGCAAAGATTGTTCTACAACAAGCATTTCTCTCAGACAACGCTTGACAACCGACATATCAATTATGTAAAGCTTGGCGAGGCTTTCGACATCAAGACCTTCGTAATCGAAAAGCTTGAGGATATCGAGCCCGTACTGAAAACAGCGCTGGAGCTCAACAAAACCTCCCCTGTCATGGTGGAAGTGCGTATCGACAGAGATATCAATGTGCTGCCAATGATACCTGCAGGCAAGCCTGTCATTGATCCCATAACATCCATTGAGATCGACGACTGAGAAAAGGAGGGCCAACATGAAAGAATACGTATTATCTGTTAAGGTTGCCAATAACAATGGTGTGCTGCTGCGTGTAGCAAGTCTTTTCAGCCGCAGGTTTTTCAATATCAAGAGTCTCAACGTCGCAGAAACCGAGACACCCGATATCTCCCGTATGACTATCGTCGTTGCAGGCGATCGCAAGATACTGGAGCAGATAAAAAATCAACTTTTGAAACTCTATGAGGTGCAGGAAGTATGCATACTTGAAAATGCAGTTTGCAGAGAGCATATACTTATCCGTGCGGGTAGCTCAGTTGACGACCTACACAAGATTATTGAGATCGCCAACCTCTACCGTGCAAAGCCAGTGGATATCCACTCCGACAGCATCATGCTTGAGCTTACAGGCGAGCCTGCAAAAATCGACAGCTTCATCGCACTGCTGAAACCATTTGGCATCGTGAAGATGGTAAGAAGCGGTATTTCAGCACTGGAGCGTGATTGACCAGTATGCATACCACCTATATAGTGAACTAAACGACACTTTTTGGCTTTTGTACACAAAATATGGTATGAATATTATTCATATTTCACAAAAATTGTTTTCCCTATCGTCTTTCGCAGTTCATGTTTACAAAAGTAAAAGCAAGGTATTGACAAATGTTTAACAATATTATAGAATATAATTGAGCAACAGAATAAACACTGCTGCTTAACGTAAACTAATGTAGATTTTACCACATTTTCCAAGCAAAGTAAATCATTAATCACCATAAGCATACAGCCCTAAAATACTTTTTTAAGGAGAACAACACTATGAAGAACTACGAGATCGTGGACAGCGTTGAAAAGCTGGAAGCAGCGTTCACAAGAGTGAGAAATGCCCAGAAGCTCTTTGCTGAGTACACTCAGGAGCAGGTTGACAAGATCTTCCTTGCTGCTGCCTCCGCTGCTAACAAACAAAGGATCCCCCTCGCAAAGATGGCTGTTGAAGAAACAGGCATGGGTGTCGTGGAGGATAAAGTAATCAAAAACAACTATGCATCTGAGCATATCTATAATGCATATAAGGATACCAAGACCTGCGGTATCATCGAGCGTGACGAGGCTTACGGCATGGCAAAGGTAGCAGAGCCTATTGGTGTTATAGCTGCAGTAATCCCCACCACTAACCCCACCTCTACCGCTATTTTCAAGACTCTGCTTGCTCTCAAGACAAGAAACGGTATCATCATCAGCCCCCATCCCCGTGCTAAGAAAAGCACTATC
>JAZPZN010000118.1:0-6718 GCA_045544715.1 Oscillospiraceae bacterium
CATCATCGGGTTGAACTCGTGCAGACCGGAAATGATAGCCTTGATGTCCTCAACGCTCTTGCCCTGTGCAGCAGCCAGTGCAGCGATGTCAGCTTCCTCAGTGGGAACGAATTCGTGCAGAGGCGGATCCAGGAAACGGATGGTAACCGGGCAGCCTTCCAGAGCCTCGTACAGAGCCTCAAAGTCAGCCTGCTGCATCGGTTCGATCTTAGCCAGAGCAGCTTCTCTCTCTTCAACAGTGTCAGAGCAGATCATCTCACGGAATGCTGCGATTCTGTCAGCCTCGAAGAACATGTGCTCTGTACGGCACAGACCGATACCTTCTGCACCCAGCTCACGAGCCTTCTTAGCGTCAGCAGGTGTATCAGCATTTGTACGAACCTTCAGAACTCTGTACTTGTCAGCCCAAGCCATGATTCTGCCGAACTCGCCAGCGATCTGAGCGTCAACAGTCGGAATGATGCCATCATAGATGTTACCGGTAGAACCGTCGATGGAGATGCAGTCGCCCTCGTTGAAGGTCTTGCCAGCCAGCTCAAACTTCTTGTTCTCTTCGTCCATCTTGATGTCGCCGCAGCCGGATACGCAGCATGTACCCATACCACGAGCTACTACAGCAGCGTGAGAGGTCATACCGCCACGAACGGTCAGGATACCCTGAGCGGACTTCATACCTGTGATATCCTCAGGAGATGTCTCCAGACGAACCAGGATTACCTTCTCACCCTTTTCAGCCCAAGCTACAGCGTCGTCAGCTGTGAATACAACCTTACCGCAAGCAGCGCCAGGGGATGCACCCAGGCCCTTGCCCATGGGAGTTGCAGCCTTCAGAGCAGCAGCGTCGAACTGCGGATGCAGCAGAGTATCGAGGTTTCTGGGATCGATCATAGCAACAGCCTCAGCCTCAGATCTCATACCCTCATCAACGAGGTCGCAAGCGATCTTCAGAGCAGCCTGCGCTGTTCTCTTACCGTTTCTTGTCTGCAGCATGTAGAGCTTCTCGTTCTCAACAGTGAACTCCATATCCTGCATATCTCTGTAGTGGTTCTCGAGGATCTGGCAAACTTCCTGGAACTGCTTGAATGCAGCCGGGAACTTCTCTTCCATCTGAGCGATCGGCATGGGTGTACGAACACCAGCAACTACGTCCTCGCCCTGTGCGTTTGTCAGGAACTCACCCATCAGCTTCTTTTCGCCGGTAGCAGGATCACGTGTGAATGCTACACCAGTACCACAGTCATCACCCATGTTACCGAATGCCATCATCTGTACGTTTACAGCAGTACCCCAAGAATAAGGAATATCGTTATCACGACGGTAAACGTTAGCTCTGGGGTTGTCCCAAGAACGGAATACAGCCTTAACTGCACCCATCAGCTGCTCCTTAGGATCAGTGGGGAAGTCCTGACCGATCTTGCTCTTGTACTCAGCCTTGAACTGCTCAGCGAGCTCCTTCAGATCCTCAGCGGTAAGATCAACGTCCTGTGTAACGCCCTTCTTCTCCTTCATCTGATCGATGAGCTCCTCGAAGTACTTCTTACCAACTTCCATAACTACGTCAGAGTACATCTGGATAAATCTTCTGTAGCAGTCATAAGCCCAACGTGCATTGCCGGAAGCCTCTGCCATGTACTCAACAACATCCTCGTTAAGACCGAGGTTGAGAATTGTGTCCATCATACCGGGCATGGAAGCACGAGCACCGGAACGAACAGATACGAGCAGGGGGTTTGTCTTATCGCCAAACTTCTTGCCTGTAACCTCTTCCATCTTAGTGATGTACTCGTTGATCTCAGCCTGGATCTCGTCGTTGATCTTGCGACCATCATCGTAGTAAGCTGTGCAGGCCTCAGTAGAAATTGTGAAGCCCTGGGGTACAGGCAGACCCATGTTGGTCATCTCTGCCAGGTTTGCACCCTTGCCGCCGAGGATCTCACGCATGTCTGCATTACCCTCGGAGAACAGATAACAATATTTCTTTGCCATTGGAATATTCCTCCTGATTGTTATTTAACACCGCTTTGTCGTGCACGACGTGGCGGCATTTTTGACTTTTTGGCAACGGTATATAATACCGCACATATTATTATAGCAGATAATCTTGAAAAATGCTAGTCTTTTTTTGATTTTTCTCCGCATTTTTTATTTTTTTACATAGCTGACACAAATCACTGACATAAGCCGTATTTTGCTGTTGAAAGCATCAAAAAATAACAATAAAAGATTTACTGTTTCATATATTGACTAAATGCCGCAAATATTATATAATAAAAGTATATATGCGGTTTTCCTTATTGATGCACAAAGGATTGACTATATGATACACAACACTCCAAGAACTGTCTTTGACTACATCTTTGCACTTACAATGGTTGTTGCATTGATAGCCTTTTACTTCACTGACACAACGATTTGTTTATCGGTATTCGGATTTGTTTGTGCAATAAAATTCCTTGTGAGACCAGTTTGGCTACTGTTTAATTATAAGCGACTAAAAAGAGAAGGACAGATATATTCTGCCACTGTTGTTGACAGCCAGCTCATCAGTCTTTTCCTAAAAGGACAGCCACACAGGGTCATTATACAATTCACTGACCGCAATGGAAAAGAACGACATATCACGATGCATCATACCACTCTCCCGCCAAGCGCAGGTGACAATGTAAAAGTGCTTTTCTGCGAAAATGAGCCTGAAAACTTTCTTGTTATCCCACGGTGCTATCACACTGTTTTGTTTGACCTTCTAGCAGCGCTGATGATGATAGTCTGCTGCATATTTCTTCTATTCTGTTATTTAAATTAAAAGGTAAATGCTATGATAAATGAACACAACTGCTCCATGCTGTGTGATTTCTACCAGCTTACAATGGGCAATGGATATTTCAAAACAAAATATGCTGATAAGATCGCATATTTCGATCTGTTTTTTAGACGAGTACCTGACGGAGGTGGTTTTGCCATCTGCGCAGGTCTTGAGCAAGTCATCGACTATATTCAAAATCTCCGATTCACTGAGGAGGATATATCATTTCTTAGAGAAAAAGATATCTTTGACGAGGAATTCCTCTCATATCTGAAAAATTTCCGCTTTACAGGCGATATCTGGGCTATTCCTGAGGGCACTCCAGTATTCCCGAATGAGCCACTCATCACCGTAAAAGCCCCTGCAATACAAGCGCAGCTTGTAGAAACTATGCTGCTACTGCTCATCAATCATCAGTCGCTCATTGCCACCAAAGCCAACAGAATAGTAAGAGCTGCCTCGGGGCGGGCAGTATCAGAATTTGGCTCACGCAGGGCTCAGGGCGCAGACGGAGCCGTTCTTGGTGCAAGAGCCGCATATATCGGCGGATGCGTCGGAACAGCATGCGTGCTTGCGGATAAGCTATACAATGTTCCCGCCACCGGCACTATGGCACACTCATGGGTGCAAATGTTCGACACCGAGCTTGAAGCTTTTGAAGAATACTGCCGAACCTACCCCAACAGTACAACTCTACTGGTAGACACCTATAATGTGCTCAAATCTGGAGTACCCAATGCTATCAAAGCGTTCGACAATATTCTGAAGCCTTTAGGTGCACGTCCTAAAGGAATACGACTTGATTCAGGTGATATCGCATACCTCTCCCGTAAAGCAAGAAAGATGCTCGACGAGGCGGGTTACCCCGATTGCAAGATAGTTGCCTCCAACAGTCTTGACGAGTATATTATCTCCGACCTTCTGAAACAGGATGCAAAAATTGACCTTTTCGGAGTGGGCGAGCGACTTATCACAGCTAAAAGCGAACCCGTTTTCGGAGGAGTATATAAGCTTGTCGCTGTTGAAGACGACGGAGAAATAATCCCTAAGATCAAGATATCAGAGAATGTTGCGAAGATAACAAATCCGCACTACAAAAAGCTTTATAGAATATATGACAATGTTACAGGCAAAGCAGTAGCCGACCAACTCTGTGTTTATGACGAAAGCATCGACACTGCAAAGCCGCTTGAGCTTTTCGACCCTGACTACACCTGGAAGCGCAAGACCGTCACCGACTACTCCGTCAAGGAACTGCAGGTACCTGTTTTCATAAACGGCAAGCTTGTGTATACCTCTCCAAGTGTGAGTGAGATAAGAGAATACTGCGCCGCACAGCTGAACACTCTCTGGGACGAGCTGCTGCGATTTGAAAATCCACATAAATATTATGTCGACCTGTCACAGAAGCTGTGGGATATAAAACACGGTCTTCTCAGCAGTGCCCGTCACTGATAAAATTTCAATTCGGAGGAATCCATTGTGAAAATGCGTGAACTTATCAATGATTTCGGTCATAAGATAGCTGATAGCTTTACCGAGGACAGTTATTGCCGCTTTGCTCCGCCCGAGGAGACCCTCGGCTACATAGACACCTCTGTAAAGCGTGGTGGCAAGCAAGGCATAGCTTTTTTGTGCGATGAGATCGTTGTATCACACAAAAGCAGCGCACAGCGTGCACAATACCGCAATATCAAGAAGGTAACGATAGGCGGAAGCGTCAATCCTTACGAGGATGAGCTTTTTATAGAAGCAACAACAGGCACTATACACATAACCAACGACTATATCAACAAGCTGTTTCTTAAGCAGCTTATCGATAATCTCTGCCGCACATATAATTTTATGACAGAGCGTCAGCGTGAGGATATGTACAGTGAATGCACATCCCGTGCTATGAGCCATTTCACCGAGGAAGTTACCGAACCTCAGAAGCCCGTAAAGGTAGTGCGTGTAGCCGCAAAGGTCAAGACAATAAAGTCTGTCACAAAGCCTTCAGCCGAGCCAAAGGAACAGCCCAAGCCCACTGTCATCGATGAAAAAGAGTCTGTAACCTGGTCACTATCCCACGAGGCAAGCGAGCCGCTGCCTGATGTGCCAGCCCCAATCATTGCTCCTATCGAGCCAAAAGCCGCTCCAGCAGAGCCACTTCCTCAGCCCGAGACCCTCTCCGACAAGGAGAACATCGAGGTGACATGGTCACTCTCCCGTGAAAAAACTGCAGAAAAGACAGGTAATATCGACCTCCTGCCAAACGACGATATCGAAGGCATGACAAAAGCACAGACAATGAATTATCTGTTGGAATCCATAAGTGAGATAAACAACGACGATGATGACGAACTGTTCACCGAGCCTGCTTCTGCCCCTGTCGCTGAGCCCTCTGTTTCCATCGAAAGCTCCGTGACTGAAGCCGAGCCGCCAACAGCAGAACCGCCTCATGAAGAAACTCACGTCAAAACCGAGCCATCTATTAGTTCGATCGCTGCTCCTGTAGCAGACGTTATCCCTGCACAACAGCCCGCACCCGAGCCTATATTGCCGGTGCAGCCTGCCACATCCATTGAATCTCCTGCGCCTATTGAAGCCACATCCATTCCCAGCCCCTATACCGTAGAACCTGAGGGCAGTGATATTTATCTCATCGCAAGCCGTAAGATACGTGAAATGTACGAAAACGGCAGTCTCGCCCCCGAACTGGTAGAGCACGAGCTGAAAGCAAACCTCATCTTTACCGCCGAGGAATACACCCGTATTTCCGAAGCAGCCGAGGAACTCCCCCCCTACGTTGCAACAAGGGCACCTATGCTTCAGGATGCGACCGACCGTCTGGCGGACTATTTTGCTATGGGAGAAGATATTGGCACTAGAGTGATGCTGTTCATGATGTTTCAGATGCTCTCTTACTCCGACCGTATCGAGGAATCCGAAGAGACCAAACAGCGTCTCAACGAGTTCTTCAAACGCTGCGGCTCTGCAGGTGTAGTGCTGTCAATGTTGGATAGCAACATATAAAACTACAGGCACACTGATAAAACAGTGTGCCTGTATTATATAGTAATAAAACAGAGCACTCTTTGAGTGCGCTGTGGTTTTTATCAAGCCTCTGCAGCAGCCTTCTTATTCTTGCGGTTTGCCCACCAGATCCACATAGGACCTGCAACGCAAACAGAAGAATAGAAACCGACCAGCATACCAAAAGCAAGCGGAATTGCAAAGGAAAGAATAGAAGTAACACCCATCAACGTGCATACAACTGCAATGGAAATCATTGCAGAAACCGTTGTAGCAGTTGTGATTATAGAACGAGTAAGTGTCTGATTGATGGAAAGATTTACAAGCTCTACACCTGTCATCTTCTTACCATGTCTTGCCCTATTTTCACGCAGACGGTCGTAGATAATGATAGTGTTGTTGATGGAGTAACCAAGCAGTGTGAGAATAACCGCCATAAAGTTGGAATCCAGTGCCATTCCTCCGAACACATACACCGCATAGGTGAGGATAACATCATGCAGCAGGCAGCAGATCGCAATAACACCTGCAGACCATCCGCCGATCTTCTGGAAACGGAATGCAATATAGATAACCAGCAACACGAAAGCCACGACAACTGCGATAAGACAAGAGATGAAGAAAGCTGTACCGGACGATGCACTTACATTTGTGGTGTCAATGTTTTCAACGCCATTGTCAACAAATGTCGCCGCCATAGTATCATTAATATTCATCAGCATATCGTCATCCATCTTCTCGTCGGCAGCGAAGGAGATAACAATAGTGTTAAGACCACCTGTAAAGCTTGTACCTGTCGTTACAGTAGCTTTTGGCGTACCAAGTGCCTCAACAGCAGACTTTACCGCATTTGTGTCGATCTCACCAGAGTAGCTGTAGGTAACCATAAAGTCGGATCGT
>JAZPZN010000119.1:0-16620 GCA_045544715.1 Oscillospiraceae bacterium
ACCTTAACGCAGTCGGTGATCTTATAGCTAAGCATAAAGGTGATGCGCAGCTCCACCTTGTCCTTAGTGAGCACTGTCTGACCGTTCACCTCCATGGAGCAGCGACGGGTATCGACTGTCTCTACATAGATGTGAGAGCCGTTCTCCCAGAAATAGTATGTGCCGGGATCAAGCACTTTTACAAGTCGAGAGTCGATGTAAAGCCTGCCTTTCTCGTGATCGGCAACGCTATACTTGCAGAAATATGCAGAGTTGCGGTTGGTCAGTATGTATCTGGGGATATCGTCGCCTATCGCAGGCTCTGAAATGTCGATGAGCTTAAACTCATGCTTGTCGTTTACTGCCCAGTAAGCATATCTTCCATGAGGGAGTATACCGCTGTACATGCCATTTACATAGTGGATCGCAATATGCTGCTCAGGTATCTCTGCGTATGCAAGCTTTGCAGCGGCATCTGCATCGGCGAGAAGAGTATCGATGGTACAGTTCTGACTTACAACTAGTTGGTTGTTGTCAAGCACCTCGATCTCCTTACCGCCGAAAATGGTATATCTGCCTGCTTCAAGCACCTTTACAAATCGGCCGTTATTAAAAAGCAGACCATGCTGTCTTTCGTTGATTGTAACCTTCTCTATCTTTTTCATCATAACCTCCTGCGGTGACTACCGCTGTTAACAAAACCTATGCAACTATATTACAGCCCCTAAGGACAGAAATATCGTGACCTTTCCCATGAACAGCAGCGGCAGTGAAATTAAGCTGTCATTACACCGCAGCGGCATCTTCCACGGGGGATATCTGCGGCTGGGGCTTTAGATAGCGGTATCCTTCCTCTGACAGGGCTTGCCGCCCATTTGCTTTTTGCATCTCACTATGTGGGATACAAAAAGCGGGGATCGGTCTTTTCACCTTGTGGTAAGAAGATCATTCTTACGTATAAATCATACCAATGTACAGGCAGTACCTGTCGCAGGATTCGAACCTGCAATAATGGTGGGAACAGAGGTTCCCGAAGAAAAGGTGAAAGGCTTGCTTTTTCGATATGGTACGGTATTCCGCCATAGATCGATGCTGTCAAAAGCATCGTCAGCGACCTTACGATGGATATTATACCCATAACTATCAAAAAAGTAAAGGAAAAAAAGTTGCGAGAAATTGGGAGGTTTAGAAATACAGTTTTATCTATAAGAATATATTGTCATCACTTATGCTAAAAGCCTGAGAAATACTCTCAGGCTATGCTATTGGATAATAATCAGCGGCATATCATTGAAGTCATCGCTGAGCGTAAACATTTCTGCTGCGCCCTTTGTGAGGTGTATTTCGCCGTTGTCGCTTATCATTATCATCTCAAAGTCTTGATGTTGTTGCCAGTGCTGAGCGGCTTTTTCTGCTCCCATAACGAACAGTGCGGTGGACAGTGCATCACATTTTCGTCCTTCATCGGCTATCACTGTCACTGATAGCAGACCGTTATCTACGGGATAGCCATTATTCGGGTCGATGATGTGGCAATATTTTTTTCCATCCTCACTGATGAAAAATCGCTCATAGCTGCCTGACGTAACCACTGCTAGGTCACTTATGCTGATAATGCCCAGTATTCCGCTTGATACAGGGTCACGAAGACCCAGTCTCCAGTTGCTGCCATCGGGACGAGAACCGATAGCTTGAATATTGCCTCCGATGTCAAGCAAAGCAGAAGTCACCCCGCTTTTTCTGAGTAGCTCTGCCGAAATATCCCCTGCGTACCCCTTGCCGACTGCACCGAGGTCAAGCATCATTCCGTCAGTCAGCTTTACAGTGCTGTTATCAATCAATACTTGCTCGTAGCCTACATTGTTCAGCAATACCGAAAGCTCCTCCGCTGTCGGCACTTTGTTTTTTTCAGTTGTGAAGCCCCATGCTTCAACAAGAGGATAGATGGTAGGGTCAAGAGCGCCGTCTGTGCGCTGTGCGATTTCCAGTGAAAAGTTTATGAGCTCTGCCGTTTCCGCATTTACAACGACGCTTTTACCGTCTGAATGGTTGATAGCATATATGTCACTTCCTTCATCAGTGACTGACCATTGTCTTTCTAATCGTGATATCTCTGCTTTTACATCGTTTACCGCCTGCTCAGCATTATCACCGTAGGCGGTAAATGTCATGTAGGTGTCCATTGCAAAAAATGAAGAGCTGTACTCCGCTGCTTTGGTATCGCTGCATCCCGAGAGCAATGATGATGCAAGACAAAGGGCAGCGAACTTTACGATACGCATGGCTGCTCCTTTCTACGTGGAGAAGCGATAGTCGCACCTTTTTTCGATATCAAAAGCTGCGAAATATCTTTCCTCCAAGGGTATCCATTTTGTTTGGTATATCTCTGCTTTTTCAGCACCGTCACGCTGAGTTATTCGCCGCAGCTGCTCCTCTTTGTCGACTGTTAGGAATATCCTTAGGTGGTAATGCTGCCATAATGCATTGTTGCAACAATATGAACCCTCAATAATGTTTATTCGGTCTGTAGTGACGCTGATAGGCTCACCAAGCTGCATGGTACTGCAGTTGAACGGACAATAGCTGAATTGCTTTCCCTCGGTGAGAGGTAACAATACCTCCTTGAGAAACCGCTCATGATCGATGTTTTCGCCTGCTGCAGAAAGACGCTCGATCGTTCGTTGTTCGGGGCGCAGAAAAAAGTGATCCATCGGCACAACGTTGCAATTATAATGCTCTTTCAGCATCTTGGCAAGTGTAGTTTTGCCCGAGCCGCATCTGCCATCTATAGCAACAATGAGATATGGCACATTTCTGCTGTATTCATCTATTAAAGATATGCATCGGTTTATATCAATCATTGCTTTCTCCGAGATTATGCGAATTTTTGTATGGCACCAGCCCTGATTTATTGAGAACTGCCATCATTGCAGGTATAAATATCAGTTGTAGTATTATTCCGGGTATAGCGTTGAAAAACGCTCCTGCTGCAAACATCTGCCATGTGAATGCTGCCCCGTCAAATCCGAGCAGTAAGAGCTCTGCTATGCCCCATGCGGCTCTGCCGAGTATCATCGCAGTCAACATAGAAGCATAAATCGCACCAACGTTTTGCTTTTTGAACCTTGCATATATAAAGCCCGCCACAACGCCATACACTGCGAGCTCTGCAGCCATTGCAATGGCATTGGGATACATTGGGGGTGCGCCCAGTATAAGCGAGCGTAGCAGCGGCAATACAAATCCTGCTCCAAGTCCATATTGCCATCCACAGATAAGTCCACATAAAAATATCGGTATGTGCATTGGTAGCAGCAGGTTGCCAACCTGTGGTATCTGTCCCGTGAAAAATGGCAGCACGAAGCCTATTGCCACAAACATAGCGGCAAGCACCATATTCCTTATTGCAGGTCTTGTGATACTTTCAGCCTTTTGCATTGGTATCTCCTTTCGCAAAGTGATATTTATATTGTATTATTTATGTGCCATTTTGTCAAGCGGTTTCTACGGTGATACCGCATTGACAAAATGCAACAAGGGTGTTATCATATAATTATCATTGAAAGAGGGAGGGTATCTGTATGGCTTACAGCGAGCTTGTGAAAAGCTTTGAGCGTATTCGCAGCTATATGAGAGAGTTCTATGTATACGGCTTCCGTACCCGTGACGAGTTCTCAGAGAAGAGCGGTCGCTCCTATGATAACGAGCGTCGCAGGCTGGAAAGCATTTTGGGAGATTACACTTCTTCAAGCCGAACAGCAGGCGGAAAAAATGTTTATCTATCCATCGACAGTCGTAAGGGAGGCGGTAATCCTCTTTACAGATTGCTAAGGACTTGCAGCTTTACTGACAGGGATATAACGCTGCATTTTCTGCTGTTTGATATGCTGAGAGGTGATATCTCCATGACCCTTTCCGAGATATTGGAGGGTATTGAGGACTATACGGTTGGCTTTGAGTATCCTTTGACATTTGATGGCTCGGGGGTGCGCAAAAAGCTGGCTGAGTATGTAAAGCTGGGGCTTATTGTTACAGAGAAAGAGGGTAGGCAGGTACGTTACCGTCGCAGGGAAGATGCTGATATATCTACTCTCTCTGATGCACTTGAGTTTTTTGCCGAGGTAGGGGTTTGTGGCGTTATTGGCAGCTTTATTAGTGATAGGTTGAGCGGAGTATCAGATGTTTTTGAGTTTAAGCATCACTATATCACCCATACTCTTGACAGCGAGGTCTTGTATCAATTGCTGCTTGCTATTGGCGAAAAACGCATTGTAGAGCTTTCGCACTGCTCACGTGATGGTAATGCACACACATGGCGGTTGTTGCCGTTGAAGATATTTGTAAGTGTGCAGAATGGCAGACGCTGGCTGATGGCATACAGCTTCAGTTCGCATGAGATAAAGGCATATCGCCTTGATTACATAAGTGATGTGACACTAAAAGAACCCTGCGCCCGCTTTGACGAGCTTCGAGATACGCTCACAAAAATGCAAAATAACATGTGGGGTGTTGCCTGCCAGAAAAAACGCAGATCTCGCAAACATCCTGATGATACTATCTCAATGCATATCGAGCATGTTGAGTTCACCATACATTTTGAAAAAGGCGAGGAATTTATCCTGCAACGGCTGGAGCGTGAAAAACGATGCGGTACTGTAGAGATTATTGATGAAAATACAGCAAGATTTTCTGCTGATGTTGCTGATTCGGGAGAGATGGTGCCGTGGATACTCACGTTCATCGGGCGGCTGGATCAGCTCGATCTTTCTAATCGCACAGTGGAGAACAGGCTTAGGAGCGATATAAAGCAGATGTATGAGCTCTACGGGATAGGAGGCGGCGAAGATGATATTTCATGAGATATACAGTGCCTACTACAGTGCGGTTGCAGAGATGCTTAGATGTGCCGTTGCATATGATCTCACTGAGGAAAAAATGAAGCGGATATGCGATGACAAAGCATTCAGCGAAAGCTTTCTTACTATCCAGCCAGCATTTAAGGAGCAACGCTGGCAGCTGCTTAACAGCGATCTTACAACTCCGCTTAAAAATGAGCCTAAAGAGCCGTTGTCGCATTTGCAGCTGCGTTGGCTGAAAGCGATATCCCTTGATGAGAGGATGGCATTGTTTGATGCGGATCTCACTTTTCTCGATGGGGTAGAGCCGCTGTTCACTCCCGATGACATTGTGGTTTTTGATAAATACAGCGACGGAGATGATTTTTCAGATCCTCACTATATCGAGGTGTTCCGCACGGCTTTGGAGGCGATAAAGAGCCATAGGTCAGCCGAGATAGCTTACAATAGTTCAAAGGGCAATTTTAGGAGATTCCGCTGTCGTCCTGTAAAGCTGGAATACTCAGAAAAGGACGACAAATTCCGTCTGTATGTAAACGGCTGCAAAAATATCGACACCATCAATCTTGCAGGCATTGAGAGCATCAAGCTTTCCAATACCCCATACAAGGGCACTTCATCGAAAAAACTAGCGTACAACTGCTTTATTGAGGCTGAGCTTGTGGATGAGCGCAATGCTTTAGAGCGTGCAATGCTGCATTTTGCGCACTTTGAGCGTGAAACACAGAAGCTTCCCGACAATCGTTATCGTTTAAGGATAACATACTCCAAAAGTGATGAAACCGAACTGCTCATCAGAGTATTGTCTTTTGGCCCGAGAATAAAAGTGACCGCTCCCGACAGCTTTATTGCTAGTGTTAAGCAAAGGTTAATACTGCAGGAGAGAAGAGGAATAAGATAAAACGCAGGGCTTGTTCCGATGGTAGCATCTACAGTGAAGTTTTAGCAAAACATAAGATCCGCCTCTTTAGCTAGAGGCGGATCTGTATTTTATGCTTCGTTGATAGCCTTGATAAGCAGTTCTCTGAGAGTGTCGGGAGAGCAGTTACCCTTCAGCTGCTTCATACACTTGCCGAACAGTGCCATGAGAGCCTTTTCCTTGCCGCTCTTATAGTCGTTTACAGAGCGTGTGTCCTCAGCTACTACAGCTTTGATAACGGCTTCGATAGCACCTGTATCATTGGATACGATGAAGTTGTTATCCTTAGCATACTGCTCAACATCAGCGATGTCCTCATCAAACATTACAGAGAGGATCTTCTTGCCGTTGCCACGCTGAACCTTGCCCTCAAGCACCAGCTTGATGAGCTGACCGAGTGCCTTGCCGTCAACAGTAAGGTCGTCGGCTGTAAGCTGCTTCTTGTTGAGGATGTTCATGCAGTCGGAGATAAGCCAGTTAGCTGCCTCCTTAGCCTGTCCGCACTCATCATAGGCAGCTTCAAAGCAGTCGCACAGTGCACGGCTCTGGGTGAGCTGCTCAGCATCGTATTCGGTGATGTCAAGTTCCTCAATGTAGCGGGCCTTCTTCTTTTCTGGCAGCTCAGGGAGGGACTTTACGATGCGGTCATACCACTCGTCGTCGATAACGATAGGCATAATGTTGGGGTCGGGGAAGTAGCGGTAGTCGCCTGCTGTTTCCTTATTACGCATAGCGTAGCTCTTGCCTTTTACATCATCCCAACGGCGGGTCTCTTGAACGAGCTCCTCAGTGCCGTTTTCAAGAGCGTCGATATGACGTGCGGTCTCATACTCGATAGCACGGGTTATTGCGGAGATGGAGTTCATGTTTTTCATCTCTGTTCTTACACCGAGCTTGTCGCTGCCTTCCTCACGAACGGAGAGGTTTACGTCACAGCGCATGCTTCCCTGTTCCATACGGCAGTGGGAAACCTTAGCAAAGCGCAGCAGAGAGCGCAGCTGTTCAAGATAAGCAACAACTTCCTCAGCGCTGGACAGATCAGGCTGAGAAACGATCTCGCATAGCGGAACGCTGGTACGGTTGAAGTCTACAAGGGTGGTGTCTGTCCAGTCATCGTGGACCAGCTTACCTGCGTCCTCCTCCATGTGGATCTGCTTTATGCGGATGTTCTTCTTGCCCTTGCTGGTCTCGATCGGAACAGTACCGTTGATCGCAACGGGAGCAAACCACTGAGTAGTCTGATAAGAGCAGGGCAGATCGGGATAATAATAGCTCTTTTTATCAAATGTTGTCGTTCTGTTGATATCGCAGTTGAGCATCAGACCTGCTGTCATACCGAGGTCAACAACTCTCTTGTTTACGATGGGGAGCATACCCGGCATACCACAGCAGGCAGGGCAAACGTGATCATTCTGCTCGCCGCCGAACTTTGCAGAGCAGCTGCAGAATATTTTGGACTCGGTCGCAAGCTCGATATGCACCTCAAGACCGATGACGGTTTCATACTTTTTCATATCACTTGTCCTCCTTTTCGTAAGCTGCGGCAGCGTCAAGCAGCGCAAGGTCGTTGAAAGCCTTACCAATGAGCTGAACTCCGCCAACTACCACTGCAGGCAGACCTGTAACGGAAGCAGGAGCAGTATACAGAGCCTCGTCAAATGCGATATACTTGTCAGCCTTTACATCGTCCATTGTGTAGCTAAGCTTAGAGCAAGCAGGCATCAGCACTGCGTCACACTCAGCGAATATCTCAGCAAACTTCTCACAGATAACTCTGCGGATACGCTGGGACTTGTCGTATACCTTAAAATAATTTTCAGTGGAAAGAGTTTCAGAGCCGAAGAGGATAGCTGTCTTGAGCAGCTCACCGAATGCCTCAGTACGGCTGTTTGTATAAAGTTCTTCGATAGTCTTGTAGTTCTTGGTGCGGTAGCCGTACTTAACGCCGTCAAAACGGGATACATTGTTACAAAGCTCAGCGCACATCATAACGTTCCAGGAGGTCTTAGCGAGGGTGAGGATAGTATCATCGATCTCGACGAACTCAACACCCTGTGCAGACATAACTTCCTTGAAGTGAGCGATCTTAGCCTTCACAGCATCGTCAGCAGACTCAACGATAGACTTTGCAACAGCGATCTTCTGCACCTTCTTGAACTCTGCACCGCTCTTTATCTGAGCGCACTGAGTTTCACTAAGGCTTGTGCCGTCCTTGTCGTCATGACCTGCAATAGCGGAAAGCACCTTTTCGGCATCAGCAGCATTGTTAGCCATAACACCGACTGTCTCGCCCGAGCAAGCTACAGCGATAGTGCCATATCTTGAAACTGTACCGTAGGTAGGCTTTACGAAGACCTTGCCGCTGACAGCAGCCGCACGGCGGGGAGTTCCGTTGATATCAAGATTGATAACTGCAGCAGCAGTGCCGCTGTTCAGTATCTCAGAGGATGCGTATGCAAGTGTTCCGTCAGCATTCTCACAAGCACCGTAGTTAGAGGTCTCGCCGAGGAGGTCAATGGAGAACTCACCGATATTAGCCTTGCCTGCAACAGCATAGCCTGCAGCGTTGAGACGTTCGATGATATCAGCATCGAAAAGGCTCATATAGCCGTCAAGCATCTTAGATCCGCCCGTTGTGGGCATATCCTTTGTCAGAAACAGGTCGTCAAGGGCTACTGCCTTTGCGCCTGTGTTTTCAGTCTTATTAAGAAAAATATTCATATCCGTTACCTCCTATCACTCTAACAGACGGGGCACTTGCCAGTAGCCATCAGTGGCTTCGGGCGCACCCTTCTGCAGGTCGTCACGGGTGAAGAGCTTCTTCTCCACGTCATCACGTACTACAGTCATAATAGGCATAACATGTACCATACGCTCAACATTCTCGGTGTCTACAGTATCAAGCAGCTCAAGCTCCTTTTCCTGTCTTGCGAAGAATGCAAGCACATCATCCTTCTGCTCCTCTGTGAGGGCAAGCTGGTTGAGCTTTTCAAGTCTTCTTAAAACATCTCTGTCCATTTTTATATCCTTTCGTCATATAAATCGAAATCAAAGGGGCGGTTAGGGGGCTACCCTGCAACCGCCCTTTGTATCATTCAGGTCAACAGATCAATCTCTTACCTTGATGTGTACCTCTCTGAGCTGCTGCTCGGTTACCTCACCGGGGGCACCCATCATTACATCCTGCGCATTACCGTTGAGCGGGAATGCGATAACATCTCTGATAGTTTCCTCCTCAGCGATGAGCATTATCATACGGTCAACACCGGGAGCCATACCTGCGAGGGGAGGTGCACCATAGCTGAATGCGGTGTAAAGTGCACCGAACTTTGCCTTTACATCCTCCTCGCCATAGCCTGCGATCTCGAATGCCTTCTTCATAATGTCGGGGTTGTGGTTTCTTACAGCGCCCGAGGACAGCTCGATGCCGTTGCACACGATGTCATACTGGTATGCGTAGATATCGAGGGGATCCTTGTTGAGGAGTGCATCCATACCGCCCTGAGGCATAGAGAAGGGATTGTGTGTGAAGTCGATCTTGCCGGTCTCAGCGTTCAACTCGTACATCGGGAAATCAACGATGAAGCAGAAATCAAAGCGGCTGGTATCGATAAGCTCCATGCGCTTTGCGACCTCTGTACGGATCTCGCCTGCAAACTTGGGAGCATTCTTAGCACTGTCAGCGATGAAGTAAAGCACATCGCCAACCTCGAGAGCACAGCGTTCTGCGAGTTCCTTTCTCTGAGCGTCATCAAGGAACTTGTCGATGGGGCCGTTGTACTTGAAGCCACCGTTCTCACCCTCTTCAACCTTGAAGTAGCCGAGACCCTTCATACCAACCTCCTGAGTAGCGAACTCCTCCATACTCTTGAAGAAGGTCTTGGAGCGGCTTGCCATCTGGGGAACTCTGATACCTCTTACAACCTTGTTGCTGAAGGGCTTGAACTCGCTGTCAACGAACAGGTCGGAAAGCTCTACGATAACAAGAGGGTTTCTGAGGTCGGGCTTATCAGTGCCGTACTTCAGCATAGCCTGCTCAAAGGGAATACGCTGGAAGGGAGGCTTGCTGATCTCCTTGTCGGTGAACTGCTTGAATGTGTTGTAGATAACTGTTTCAGCCACCTCGAATACGTCCTCCTGAGTAGCGAATGCCATCTCGAAGTCGAGCTGGTAGAACTCACCGGGAGAGCGATCCTGTCTTGCATCCTCATCTCTGAAGCAGGGAGCGATCTGGAAGTAGCGGTCAAAGCCCGATGCCATCAGCAGCTGCTTGAACTGCTGAGGAGCCTGAGGCAGTGCATAGAACTTGCCCTTGTGCTTTCTGCTGGGAACGAGGTAATCTCTCGCACCCTCAGGGGAGGAAGCAGTAAGGATAGGTGTCTGTATCTCAAGGAAGCCCATAGCCTCCATCTGGCTGCGCAGATAGCTGAGTATTCTTGCACGCAGCACGATATTGTCGTGTATCTTGTTGTTTCTTAGGTCGAGGAAACGATACTTAAGTCTGAGATCCTCTCTTGTCTGGGTGGAGTTCTCGATCTCAAAGGGCAGACCAAGCTGGCAGGGGCCGAGAATTTCAAGGCTGTCAGCCTTTACCTCAATAAGACCTGTCTTGAGCTTGGGGTTTACAGTCTCCTCATCTCTCTTTGTAACTGTACCGCTGATACCGATAACGGTCTCCTTGGTTACATTATTGAGCAGGCCGTCATCGGACAGTACAACCTGAGTTACACCGTAGTGATCTCTCAGATCGACGAAGATAACGCCGCCGTGATCACGGATGGTGTCTACCCAGCCCGCCAGCTTAACGGTGCTTCCGATGTGCTCAACATTGAGTTCGTTGCAGGTGTGTGTTCTAAGCATAGTGTTGTTCTCCTTCAAAAATATAGATTTAACAATTGCTTTATCGCTCAGACAAGACGCATTTAAAAACAAAAAATGCCCCTCGCCCGAACATGGGACGAAAGACATACTTCCGCGATACCACCCAAATTGACCGCTAAGCGATCCACTCAATTTCATCTTTACGCAATGTAACGTGCGGTTCTACTAACTGAAAACAGCTTTCTTCCGCAAGCTCCGAAGTGTTTTTCTCTCGGGCGCACTGCCATGCTCTCACCTGCCACGGCTCTCTGAGAATGCGTAGACCTCGATACTCTCTTCATCACAGCTTTTGCAATTCAAAGATAGTATAACACATTTTTTTCACTCTGTCAATATTTTATAGATATTTTTTGTGGAAATATTCGTTAAAACAATGCCGCCGCACTGTTGTGTGCGGCGGTTAATGTTATATCTCTTCATAGGTTAGCTCGAATATTTCTTTAAGGGCGATGTAGACATCTCTGTTATCTCCGTCACTGTAGCAGAGCATATCGTTTCTGTTGCCCGACATATAACCCTCATAGTCCCAGCGTGTGATAACTTTTGTGAATTTCCTGAGGGGCTTTGCGTATATCACTGCGCCTGCACCCGCTTCACATTCTCTCGCTTTTGGCATGAGAGGATATTGCTTTCCCTCGGAGAGATTAATAACGCTTGGGGGATACTCAAATTCTCTGTAGAAGCTGTCGCTTGTCACATTATATTTTTTGTCGAAAGCCTTTCTTTCTATAGGATACACCTCACCCTGATAACCTATCATGAGGTATATATCTTCTCTGCAGATGATATGCACATCGCCTTCGATGGTGCGTATCTTACATTCTGTTCCCTCTGGGAAAAGCTCAGTTGAGATGACATATCCGTATTTTGCTGCCTTTTTGCGGTAACGCTTGAAGGTGTTGAGATCGGGTGCATCGGTATAGTTTACAACGTCATATCCGTTGTAGTATTCGTCAAGCTTGCTGCGGAAATACTCTTCAATATCGGTATCGGGATATGAAGCCTCAAAAGAGCTTTTGTTGATAAAGCCTCCTGCTTTAGTGATATGTCCGCCGCCGTTGCCGATATTTACAGCGATGAACTTTGCAAGCTCGCTGGCTGAAACAGACATCGTGCAGCTTCTCACTGAAAGTTTGTATCCACCTGGGCACTCATTGTAGATGATGCATACATCGATGCTGTCTACCTGTATAACAAAGTCGCCGATAACACCGAGAATGTTGGGGTCACAGGGCTCAGATGCCACTATCGCAGTGCGATGCTTTTCGATGTAGTTGTTGCGGGTGATGGCAATGCCTGCTGTTTCAAGCTCGTTAATGCTGAAATTTGCGTATTTCAATCGGGTGATGAATGCCTTGTCGTGGTCAAGAAAGTCCATCATATCTCTGTCGAGGGGATGGTTTATCTCCGAAAGCTGGTTGCTGTCCATATAAAGCCCATAATAAAGTGCGGTGGAGATATCGAGGTTTTCATTGACATCGATACCCTCTGCTTTCAGCAGTGCATAACATACCGTGGAGCAGCTTACGAGGTTGCTGCGTATCTCAGTCATTTCGTCAGATTCTCTGCCGGTGCGGTGATGGTCTATCATGGCGATGTTCTGTGCCTCAAAGCGCTGAACATTACCCTCGCCATACTGGCAGTCAACAGTGAGCAGAAGCTCGGGGCTGTAGTCAAGTTCGGTGATATATTCCAGTGGTATCTTCAGTTCAGATATCAGCAGCTTCATATTGCTTTTGGTTATGGGAAATTTGCCGCCGTAGATAAGCCGCACATCTTTGCCCTTCTCAAAGAAGTATCTGTATAGTGCATAACCGGAGCCGACAGCGTCGGCATCGGGATTGTCATGCAGCTGGATAACTATCTGACTAAAACGCTCTAGATCTGATAATCTCATAATAAGCTCCTTTTATTCAGCGATAACAGCGGTGAGGTCTATTGTCATAACGGGACGTATTCCGTAGCCCTCAAGACCTACGCTTGCGGTGAATACATCTATACTGCTGTAGCTGTTGTTTACAACATAGCATTCGCTGGCAGTATCTGCAACTGCATCTCGCAACCACCAGTAGTGATCCATGATGCCGAAGTCGTTTTGGTTGAGTTCAAACCAACGGCTGGTATCCTGCTTTACAGCGGTGTCAGTGGGGAGGGCATATTTGCTTACATCAGCTCTGTAGAGCAGCTCCAGCTCGTCAGATGAGAGTAGGAATACCTTATCCTCAGTAACAGAGCCGTTTGTGATAACTTTTGTTGTGAGGATAGCCGCACGCTCCTCCTCGGTGAATCCACGCAGGAAGCCAGCCTCGGTGTTATAGCCATTGGTAAGCTCCGACATTGCCTGCATGGTAGGAGCCTGACCGATATACTGAACGTTCTCTCTGTCGGAGTTGAGCCACAGTCTTATATTGGAGTTTTCCCATGTGTTGTCGCCCCTGATAAGACGTTCAAGCTCAGCGTCAATGTCAGTAGGAGGCACGTTCCAGTAGTATTCCCCGTCGTAGAAGTTATATTTTCCGCCTTCTGCGGCATCATAAGCTTTCATGGTAAGGATGTTGTTTGCGATAACCATTGCGCTCTTTCCGCCGTCGGTAAGCTCGATAACTCGCCATTCTACAGGCTCGCCGAGATATGTGCCGAGCGTTATGGTATCTCCAAGCTCTGCATAGTCAGATGTAATTACAGGCTGTGAGGAGGTCTGTTCTGTTGCAGATGTAGTAGTATCAGCGGTTGCAGAAGTGGTATCAGATGCGGAGCTTTGTTCGCTGTTTGTGCTTTCAGCAGGGATGCTGCTGTCAGCCACTGCACTATCTGAAACAAGGCTTCCGACAGATGCACTATCGGATGTGCCGCTATCAGTGTTGCTGCTGCTTATGGCAACGCCTACTCCTATTGTAATGCAAGCAATGGCAACGGCGCAAAGTGCAATTATTATTGGGAGCTGCTTGCTATTTTTGATAGTGCTCGTCTTGTTTTCGTTGATATCTGTGGCAATGCTGACAGTGTTGTTTTCAGCAGGGATGCTCTCGCCGTGGGCCTCGGCAAGCTGATTAAGGCAAGCGATTATCTCGCTGTATCCGGCATCAGCCTTTGCATTTATCCACTGGTGGGTCATAAGAAAGTATTCCATAGATTTACTCAGCTCTAAATCTTGAAGCTTGTATACGATTATTGCAATGCGCTTGCTTACTGCTCTTTCAACCTCACGCAGCACATGAGGAGAGTCGTTAGCATCCTCGGAGAGGAGTAGTAGCATTGCATCACTGCTGTCGATACCATTAACAAGCTCTTCTGCATATTCGTAGCCCGAGCGGATATCCCTTGGTGCATAGAAGCATTTGTGACCATTTTGCTCTATAAGGCTGCATATTTCAAGTGCCGATTTTTCGTCTTTAGAAGAATGTGATAAAAATACTCGCATAAATTTACCTCGCTATTTCTCTATATTATCATAGTAAATCACTATATTATAACATATATAGGGCTATAATTCAAGTACAAGTGTCGATTATTTGGGTGTGTATCGGCACATCATGAATTTTTATGCTTCTGCCGTCATAGCATATCAATGGACAAAACCAGTGGGGGAGGACAGCTATGTCAACAGCGGAGATATTTCTGATAGCGGTGGGGCTTGCAATGGATGCATTCGCTGTATCCATTGGCAACGGAATAGTATTGAAAAGCCGAAAGAAGTGTGTACTTGCAGCCGCTCTCTGCGGAGTATTTCAGGCGGCGATGCCATTTATTGGATACATAGTTGGAGCGGCGGCTCAAGGACTTATCAGTCGCTGGGATCATTGGATTGCATTGCTTGCGCTGGGTTTTATCGGAGGTAAAATGTTTGCGGAGGCCATAACTGACCTCCGCAAACAGAATGAAGATGTAATTGCTGAACCTATAAACGAGCCGACCTTTGCTCTTCTCGTCATGCAGGCAGTTGCAACAAGCATCGATGCTCTAGTGGTAGGGGTGAGCCTTGCAGCAGTCGGTGCGAACATCGCATCGGCATCAACGATAATAGGTATCACGGCATTTGTGATATGTCTTGGAGGTGTGTTTTTCGGGCGGCGGCTTGGCAGCCTTTTTGGCACAAGGGCAGCGGCATTTGGGGGCGTGGTACTGCTCTTGATAGGTATAAAGACTTTCGCTGAGCATACCCTACTCACTTAGAAGCTTTTTCTACCAGTTCCAGATACAGGGGATCTATATGATCGTGATGCAAGCTGATCTTGTCGGCGGCAACGCCGTTGCCCTTAACACATCCTTCTGTTAATCTTGCATAGTGTTCCTTGATCTTTTCGGGTGTTGCATGTTCCTTTATGCTGTAGGGCACCACCATGACTGAAACATCGATATAATCCAGCATATCTCCCCATTTGGCTGGGTCATCGGGTTCGGCATTTATGATGATGAATTTCTGGTTTGGGTCATCGTAAAGACAGACTGTATCTCCAGGCTCAAATGGAGTGGGAATATACACATATTTGTTAGTCATCTTGTCGGCGGCATTGAGTTCGTCCGTAAGTAATGCTTGTTCATCGTCGCAGTGTGATGTGAAAAAATAATGAATATCATCCTTACCGATGATTATTTGATCGATCAGCACACTTTCTCCACTCATAAGCTTGCAGCACATACTGCCGTTATCGATATTGTTGGAATAGGACATTGCTTCTTCAACAGAACTAAAAGTCAGTTCCTTACTCCCTATGAGTTCGTCATCGTCGTTGAAGATATCCTCGTTTGTATATAGATGCAGGTCGTTTTCAGCAAAATCAGATTGCAGCAGCACGGCAGCATCACAAAGCTGTTTGAAGGCTTCTTTGTTGGTGATGTGCTCTGAAAGCAGCTTGATAAAGCTGAAGCGATCGCTCAGGCTTTTATCCGAATTATAGACTATTGCCAGCATATCCTCGGCTGATGGAGAGAACTTCCCTTGTTCATACAGTGTAGAAAGGTATTCTCTCATAGTATTTGAGCCTATAAATCCTAGCATTTGAGTAAAAAGTTCGTTCATAAAGACCTCCTTTTTGTCTATAGATATCTTATCATGGTCAATATATATTTTCAATACAAATATGTATTGAAAATATCAAAAACAGGTGCTATAATAATACTCAGAAGGGAGCGATGGATATGGTATATACAGCACTTACAAAAAAGGCGATGAAGATAGCGATCGAGGCGCATGCAGGCCAGCTTGATAAGGGCGGCTTTCCTTACATCTTTCACCCCATGTATCTTGCAATGCAGATGAATGATGAGGCATCTGTATGTGCGGCATTGTTGCATGATGTGGTAGAGGATACGACTATCACTTTTGAGCAACTGGAAAACGAGGGCTTTGGTGAAGATATCATCAGTGTACTGCGCCTGCTTACTCATGATAAGTCTGTTGCTTATTCGGAATACATAGATAACATAGCTGCTGACCCTGTAGCCCGAGCAATAAAGCTTGCTGATCTGCGTCATAACAGCGACATTACGAGAATAGCGACACCGACCGAACATGATATTGAAAGAGCGGAAAGATATCGCAGATATATAAATTATCTGGAAGAGATCGTGTAATAAGTTTCACTTTTACTGCTTGACACACAGCAAAAAATCTGGTATAATAGCATAGTGATATGTGGGCATAGCAGAATGGCGCTCACAAGTGAGTGCTAGCTACTGCGACGATTTTGTTAAGCATTTCTCGTTGCAAAAACTGCGGTTGCATATCGGCGGAAATTTTGTAAGCATCAAATATGCGAGTATGGCGGAACTGGCAGACGCACTAGATTTAGGTTCTAGCGGGAGACCGTGCAGGTTCGATTCCCCTCACCTCCACCATATCAGCATGATGGTTTTGATACGAAACCGTCGTGCTTTTTCTATATTGGTTGATATTTACATAGCAATTTGATACAATCTATTCGACAAACTTCAATTTGTAATGGAGGTGAAAGAGTGTGCATTATGTTGAATACGGGAAAGAAA